>CAMLEF010000064.1 GCA_946478675.1 uncultured Flavobacteriales bacterium
GAAATGGTGGAACTGGTCCGACGAGCAGCTGCGCAACAAGCTGGAGCTGTTCCGTAATCCCGGCGCGTTTATCCAAACCCGATGAAAAAAGGTAATACGGCTGCTGCTGCAACCGAAACACCGCGCTGGCTGAGCGGCTGGCGGCCGTATGCGATCATCACGGTGCTGCTGTTTTTGCTCTACGGTCGCACCATCGGCTACGATTTCACCAATCTCGATGATACTTCGCTGATCCGCGACAACCAGGAATTCCTCGGCAGCGACGGCAGCATTTCGAAGGCGTTCGGTCAAAATGTTTTTGCCATGCTGCGCAACAGCGGCGACACGTATTACCGCCCGCTGCTGATGGTGTCGCTGATTATCGATTACAGTATCGGCGGCGATTCACCGGCCATTTATCACCTCACGAATTTGCTGCTGCACATCCTCGCGTGCTGCCTGCTGTTCTACCTGCTGCGTCTCTTCTCGTACATGCCGCTCAAAGCATTTTTGTTTACGGCGATTTTCGCTGTGCATCCCGTCTTTACGCAGGCGGTTGCGTGGGTGCCCGGGCGCAACGATTCGCTGCTGGCGGTGTTCGTGCTGCTGTCGTTCATCTTTTTGCTGCCTTGGCTGAAAGAGCGCAAGGTGAAACAACTGGTCTTTCATTTCCTGTTTTTTCTCGCCGCTTTATTCACGAAAGAAACCACGCTCTTCGTTGCGATCCTTTTCTTTTTTTACCTGTTGATCGAACGGAAACGCACGCAGGAAAAAATCATCCCGATGATGGCGCCGCTGCTGGCGGGATGGATCGTGCTCATCGGCGTATTCCTGCTTTCACGAAGTGCGGCGATGGAAAAACAACCGCATGTGCCGTTCGGCGAAGTGGCGATGCAGATCATCAAAAGCTCGCCGCAGATCGTGCCGTATACCGGGAAGCTGCTGCTGCCGTTCGGGCTTTCCGTTTTCCCGGTGGGCGAAGACATCACTTTCGTATGGGGCATCATCTGCGTGCTGGCGATCGCGGTGCTGTTCTTTTTTTCGCGCGATAAAAAAACGCTGCTGGTGCTCTGGGGAATTGCCTGGTTCGTGATCCTGCTGCTGCCGACTTTGATACGAACCAATCCCGATCGCGAGCAGATCTTCTTCGAACATCGTTTGTACGTGCCGGCCATCGGGTTGATGATCGCGCTGGTGGAATTGTCGGCGGCAATCACGATAAAGACGAATAAAAGCCGCTCGTGGATTTCGTTTACACTGATCGGTGTTTACGCGATTGCAGCCTTCATTCGTTCCGACAGCTTTAAAGACGAAGGCGCATTCTGGATGTCGGCCGTTTCGGATTCGCCGCATTCGTCGTATGCGTGGGAAGGCGTCGGTACGTATCATTACGTGAGCGGCGACATCGTTACGGCGCAAAAGGAATTCGAAGAAGCGATCCGTCTCGATCCGAATGCGACGATGGCGCTGAATAATCTCGGGAAGATCTATCTCGATAAAGGAATGAACGAGCAGGCAAGAGTGTTGTTGCGTCACGCGATGGAGGTGCGGCCCAGCGATAAAGTCTGCGACCTGCTTGGTGAAGCGTTGTTCGCGCTCGACAGTCTTCCGCAGGCAGAGATCGTTTTGAAAAAAGGACTGGAGCTGAATCCGGAGTATACCGATGCGATGAATGACCTCGCGGTCGTGTATGCGCGCAACGGCAACTACAACGAAGCGATGGCGCTCTGGAAGCGGGTAGAGGAGAAGGAGCCCGAACGTTCCGCTGCTACGATCAATATTTATAAAGTGTTGTTGATGCAGCAGAAATACGACGAAGCGGAAACGTATCGCGAGCTGCTGCTGAAGAAAGGTGTGAACGTTCCGCCGATCGTGCGCGATTCGACCGCGAAATAATTTTTCTGAAAATTTTATTGAACTTTTTTTTCGGACAGCTGTACAGGTTCTCAAATCGCAGAACTTATGCGCCGTCTTTATCTCCTGTTGCTTTTTCTTCCCCTGATGTTTTCGCTGCAGCAGTGTGTGCACCGGAAGAAAGCAACGCCGCCCCCGGTTGTTTGCAAAGACACCACCACGAAAGTTATTCCCGGCTGGACGAAAACGTATGCCGTTGCCGCTGATGTGATTCTCTACGTCATGCCGGATGCGTGGGTGATCGAATTGCAGGGGACGGATGAAGCGCCTACACAGGACGGCGCCCGCAATAAAATGCAATTTCATGCCGATGCGTTCGTGCGTTCGCTGAAAGAGCTCGGCGTGAAAGAGGAAGACATCACCGTTTCCACCGTAAGCCAGGAGCGCATCACCGACTGGCGCGAAGATGAAAAAGGAAGAACGACGTACACGACTGTTGCGTATTCCGTGACGAAGAGCGTGCTCGTGCGCTACACCGATGTTCATTTGTATTCGCAGATCATTTCGAAAGGTTCGGAGCATCGCTTCGATCGCGTGACGCAGAATTATTGCACGGTGGGTGACGAGCAGGCGGTGTATGCCGAGCTGTATCGCCAGGGAATGGAAGTGGCGATCGACAAACAAACGCAGCAGGCGCAATTTTACAAGGCGGCAGTCGTTCCCGGCAGCGGCGTTCCGAAAGAAAAATATTCCGTCGCCACGCCAACGCCCGGCGTGTACGTTCCTCCCGGTTCGCAATCGATGGTCTCCGGTTACGATCGCGTGATCGGTGGCGAATACGGAACCGGCGCCGTACGCTACACGTTGCATCTCGACTACAGCTTTACGCTCCAGAAAAAAGCACAGGTTATTCACACCGTTCAATAAATCAAAAACATGAAACCAATTTTCCTCTCGGCGATCAGTCTGCTGGTCGCAGGCACTCTTACTGCACAAATGGGCAGCATCACGTCGATGCCTGCCGTTTCCACCAGCGTCAACTTCAGCGGACTTGGAAACTTCAACAGCGTCAACGCGATCGCCAACGGATCGACGACTACGCTGACGGCAACCGGCGGCACTACGTATGCGTGGACACAAGGCGGCAGCACGCACGAGTATTACAATCCGTACACGGGCAAATACGAAAGCTCGCCGACCACCGACGGCAACACGCAGGCGAATGCGCCGCTTCCTTACGACAACAGCGTGATCTTCGATGCGGATGTGATGATCAACGTGAAAGCTTCGAGCTATACGGCGATCTTCAGCGTTACCGATTACGGAACAACGGTGCTGTCGGCGGATTCGGCCATGAGCGCGCGCCTTCGCCTATTCACGAACGGTTTGAAAAAAGACAGCGTGAAAGAAGCCGACATCCAGGTGGATTTTATCACGATGCAACCGGTGTTCGATTCGCGCCCGGAAAATAAAACTTACACCGCGCTCGGCACGGAGAAGCCGATCGGTTACAAGATCCGCAAGAACGTGCACGTGATGTTCTACGATCACCGCAAGCTCGACCACATCATCACCGATGCCGCGCAGGCGGAGATCTATGATCTTGTGAAAGTGGATTACAATGTCAACAACATCGAAGCGGCTTACGATACGCTGCGTAAAGTGGCGGCCGGTGTGATCGAGATGAAGCGCAAAACGTATCTCAACCTCGGCTTCACGACGACGGTGATGACGCTGGCTGAAGGTTACGACAGCAAATATCCCGAAGAGCGTTACGAAGCGTACACGACTTACGTGCAGGAGATCAGCGCGCAAAGCGGAGCGCCTTCGCAGCACGTCAAAGCCACGTCACCCGGGCAGGAGCAGACGATCTTCTACAACAAGCTTCCGTATAAGCAATTCGACAAAGTGCTGAATGCGGATATCGCAGAGCCCGGCGTGCAGTTCTTCTACAAGCTTCGCGTCAAATGCCGGATGGAGCCGGTGAAAACAGAAGCACCTGCCAGCGCTCCCGTGAAACCCGCCGCAGGAACCTACAAGCCCGCCTCGCAGCAAGGAACGCAGCCCGCGCGCAAACCGTAAATAGTATTGAGTTCGGAGTCAGGAGCTCGGAGTTGGTATTGAGTATTGAGTCGTGAGTATTGAGACTGGATTTTCTCAATACTCATGACTCAATACTCAATACATTTTCATCGGACGTCGTTCTTCGATCAGGCAAAACTCCTGGCTCCAAACTCCAAACTCCGAACCCAAAACTATTTGCCTTTGAATTTGTTGATGGCGTTGATCGTGAACTCGGAGAGCACGAGTCGTCCGCTGATCTGGGCGCGTTCGAAGAGGAGCTTGTCCCAATGATCGGTGCCGGCCCAGGCGACTTTTTTCAATTCTTCCATCGCTTCGGGATTGCTGCCGGCGAGTTTTTGCGCCAGCGCGTCGACTGCGGCATCGAGCTCTGCAGTCGTTGCATAAACATCGGCGTAGAGGCCGTGCTGCATCGCCCATTTCGCATCGCGCCATTCCGTTGCGTTGATGGCGAGGTTCGTGAATGCCGAGTTGCCGATCTTGCGTTCCACTGCGGGGCCAACCACGAACGGTCCGATACCGACGGCCAGCTCGGAAAGTTTTACGGAAGCCGCTTCGGAAGCCAGCGTGTAATCGGCTGCGGAAGCGAGTCCCACGCCACCGCCGACCGCTTTGCCCTGCACGCGCGCAATGACGAATTTCGGAGCGGTGCGCATCGCGTTAATGACGAGCGCGAAGCCGGAGAAAAAGCGATCGCCGGTTTCTTTGTCTTTGATGCTGATGAGCTCATCGAAAGAAGCGCCGGCGCAAAAGGCTTTTTCGCCTTCGCTGCGGAGCACGATTACTTTCGCTTCCGGATTTTTTCCCATCGCCGTGATCTCTTCTGCGAGCTTGCGCAGGAGATGCCCGGGCATGGAGTTGCTTTGCGGGTGAAAAAATGTAACGGTGCCGATGCCGTTCGAGAGGCTGGTGGTGACGTGTCCTTCCATAGTGATGAGGTGATGGCGGCAAAAATAGAAAAAAGCGCGGCGATGCTGCGGGTTGTCGCCAGTGATGAAGCATCCTGAAAAAATATGCCCCGGAATTTTTTTTGATCCGTGATCCATTGAGAGAACGGCAGTCTTCTTCCTGTGAGCGCACGTCATCTGCGGCAGTGACTGAGGCAACGGGCGGATTTCAGCGGAATTTCGATCAAGTCTTTTTCCGGGCAGACGAAAGACGGATTTGTAACGGAGTTGCAGCAGATCCCGTTTGCTCAAAAAGACAAGTTGTCCGGAAATTGTCCGCAAGCCATTTGTAACGAAGAGCAGCGCACACTGCGTAAGCGTTGTGTTAGAAATGCGGATTTCCCGAGTGAACGGTTTTTTCCCGGACATTTTAAGTTGACATTCCGGTAAGACAGGAAACCCGATCGTTAACTTTTCCGTAAAACGAATTAGTACATTTGACCTGTATCCCCCTGCGCCTATGTTGACCCAGACCGAAGTAAAAGACCTTTTGCTCGATCCGAAAACCGATTGGTTTTATCTCGGAGAAGTGGATGAAGATCTCATCAGCTCGTTCGTAGCACTTGTAGAAACCCGCCCGCATTTCCTCCTGCTGCCCCGTCCCGCGCGGCGCCGGCTGGTAAGCGCGATGGTGGAGTGCCTGCAGAATATTCAGAACAACACGCCGATCCTGACGGATCACCAGGCAGGCGCGGCGGTTTTCATGCAACGGTATTCGCTGCATGAGTATGGTGTAATATGCGGCAACCTGATGCAATCGAATGAAGTGCGGAAATTAAAAGAGAAGCTCGATTCGATTAATTCGGCGGATTCTGATGATCTTCGCGACATGTACATGAAGCAGATGGAACGTTCGCTGGTCGATGGCAGCCGCACCAATGCAGGTCTCGGTCTTTTCGAGATCGCACGTGCCGTCAATGGCCCGATCCGCTATCGTTTTATCCCGCTCGAGAATGGGTACACCTTTTTCAGTGTCGAACTTTTTCTCTCTTTGAATTAATCACATGGAACCTTTGTTCATTGCGCATACCAGAATAACCCCGCGCATTATTCTCGATGCAGACAAAGGCGAATTCAGCTTTACCGGTCGCTCCATTCCTGCCGATGCGACGGTCTTTTTTGCGCCTGCGGATAAATGGATCGAGCAATACTGCGCTCAATTCTCCGGTGACCTGATCGTGATCGACATCAAGCTCGATCATCTGAACACCGGTTCCGTCCGCGCCATCCTTTCGATGCTCACGCGTTTTCTCAAGCTGCGCGCAAACGGAAGAACGATCACCATCAACTGGCATTACGAAACAGACGACGAGGACATCCGTGATAAAGGCGAAGAAATGTCGCTGATCCTCGACCACCCGTTCAACTACATTCCCTTTACGGATTTCTTTTAGGGGGGGTACGAATTACGAATCATTACGAATATACGAATGAGGACTGCGTAGATTTCTGCGCGTGTATCCGCAATCCGATTCAACACGGCATTCGCGGTATTCGTAATGATTCGTAATTCGTAACCCCTAAAGCGTTTTCAGCTTTTCTTCCGCCTGCGTTTTGTATTTGCCGTTTTTGCTGACAATCTGGTTCAGCAGCGTGCGGGCTTCGGCTTTGCGGTTGAGCTGGATAAGGGCGAGCGCCTTTTTCCATTGCGCATCTTCGAAATTTTTTGCGGTAGGCTCGCGCAGTACTTCATCGAAGAATTTGAGGGATGCGGCAGCCTGTCCGGAGGCGAGCAGTTTTTCTCCCGTCGCATAGCTGATGCTTAATTGTTCTTCCGTCGGCTTGGCAGGGTAAAGCGTCGTCGTGTCCGCAGCGCCGGTCACAGCGGGAGCCTGTTGTGCCGGAACATCGTCCGCTTCGGCACTGCCACCCTGCGGTGCGCCGGAAGAAGAAGAGAGCGTAGCAGGAGCATTTCCGGAGGTTGACGGCAACGTAAAACGTGATTGCGATTCTGCGCGATTGAAAAAATCCTTGGCGGAATTCTTCTTTTTGTTCGCCGCATCATCCTGTTTTTTATCGGTGGAATTATACGCGATCGTTTTCTGCTCCTGCAACTGCTCATCGGCCTGCATGGTTTCTTCTTTGGATTGATCTGCAACGGCAGGCGGCGCAAGTGAAACATCGGCATCACCGCGATTATCATCAACGACTTTTTGCTGGAGATTATCTTCCGCAGGAACTTCCTGCTTTTCTTGCGCCAATGCTTTCGGCGAGATGACGTTTTTCCCGGAAGATTCATTCTCCTCGTCACGCGCGGCAGCGATCTTATCGTCGGTGCTGGTGTAGCCGGGGGCTGCAACCGAATCCATCTTCATTTCTGCGTTGGGCTCGCGGCTGGCGAATCCCGTTTTCTTGTCGAGGTTACCGTCGCCGAGCGTGATGTTCATGATCGTAAAAATGCCGACGAGCAGCACAACGGAAGCGGCGATCGCAAGAATCGTATTACGGCGTTTGAAAAGCGGGATCACTTTTCCTTCTTTCGTTTCAGAAGGAGCCGCTTTGCTTTCCGCCGGGGGAACAAAAGCGACCACTCGGTTGCGATCGGAAACTTTTTCCAAACCTTCGAGCGCATCGCTGCAGAACGGACAGTCGAGCAGATGCTTCTCTACCGCGTGCATTTCAGCAGGGGAGAGCCGGCCGTCGAGATAACCGAACAGCTGGTCCTGCGTGAGGCACGGATCCGCGGGAAGCGGGCGATATGTGATTTCATCAGCCATGACTGCGTTTGCTCAGCTGGATTTTCAGGTTCCGTTTTCCGTTCTGGATGTAGCTTTTTACTTCGTTCAGCGTGAAGCCGGTGATGTCGGCTACTTCCTTGTAACACTTCTGGTCGAGATAAAAGAGCTCCAGGCAACGACGCTGGTTGGCGCCGAGGCTTTCGAGATTTCCTTCCATTTCCCGCAGTCGATGTTCGGTGTCGGTTACACCATCAGGATGCAGCGCGGCGTCGGATTCCACAATGCCGGTAAAATCTTTTTTGAATTCCTCCTCGCGCGCCCGCTTGCTCTTGCGGCTGCGGATGTACATCAGGCATTCGTTCTTCGTCACCGCATACAGCCAGCCTTTGAATTGTTCGATGGGATGGCGCTGCAGATCGTTCAGCAGTTTCTCGAATACCTGCATCTGCACGTCCTGGCTTTCGTCTTCGTCGGCAAGATATTTCATGCAAACGCCGAACACCAGGTGACGATACCGCGTGAACAACTCGCCGATGCAGAGGTTGTCACCGGTTTCCCGGAAACGGGCTACCAGCTCGAGATCGGTCAGGCTGCGGATATGGGACGAGAATTCAACCACGGAAGTATGTGCAAGGTACGAAGGAGTCGGGAGTTTGGAGTTGGGAGTTCGGAGTTGCGAGTTCGGAGCCAGGAGTTTTGAGTTCGGAATTTGGAGTCTTTAGTTTTTTGATGCTGCAATGGTTATCAAATTCTGCGCCTTTCTTTATAAAATATACCTGTCACGATTTCCCGTTCATCTCCATCACGCGCAACACGCCACACGCACCAACGCAACTCCCTTTTATAACTCCTTCGGAATGGTTAGATTTGCCAGATACAAAACGCCCTTAACCTAAGCTTCTGATTTTCAGCATTTCTAATCCGGCCATTTGACCACAGATGGCCTTCGGCATAATTCCTGTTAAAAGGTGTTATCCAATAACCAACCAACTATGAAACGACTTCTTACCTTTTTGTTCCTGCTGGTAGCTGCCGCGCAGCTCTCCGCACAAACGCCGGTCGCTGACCGTCGCCCGCTCTGGGTGGGGCTCGACATGGGCGGAACCTGGCAGACGTCCGACATGAAACCGTTGGGCGGCATCGGCTGGAGCTTTACGCTTTCCCGTTATTCCCGCCTGAGCAAACCCGGCCCGCTGTATTTCGGCTGGCGTTTCCGTTTTATGGACGGCCGCAACTACGGTCTGACGTACCACCCGCTGACCTCCGCGCAGCTGAACGCCGAAAGCTACCTCACGCAGGCACCGCTGAACTACAACGCTGCTCCGAACAACGGTGTCGCTTTTGCCGATTACAAATTCCACTTCGATGAGTTTTCGTACGAGCTGATCGTCGGCAGCAACGGGCTTCGTCGTCATGGTGTGCTGCTGTACGCTTTCGGTGGCGCCGGTCTGAACTACTGGACCACGAAAACCGACCAGCTCGACATCAGCAATTCGATGTACAATTACACGAGCTGGAATATGTACGGCAACATGGGCGAGATCATGGATCAGCGCGGCCTGTACCGTGACCATGAATACGAGACCCGCCTGAAAAGCCAGTGGTCGTTCATGCCTTCTGCCGGTATCGGAATGGGTTACCAGTGGGGCAACGGCTGCGCGATCGGTATCGAGCACCGTTCTACCTGGGCGCTGAACGATTACATCGACGGCATGAGCCACGATGCAACCGGTGCGAAAACGCCGACCAACGACATGTATCATTACGACGGATTCTTCGTCCGTTGGACCTTCGGCGGAAACTCTTCTTCTTCGACGACGCGCAATACGCCGCCGCCGCCGCCGAACCCGAATACCTACACGCAGCAGCAGAATCCTACGCCGACGAACACGACGGTAGTCACCAATCCCACGCCGTCCAACCCGAACCCGACGCAGACGTATCCTTCGAATCCGAACCCGTCGAACCCTTACCCGAACAACCCCTATCCGAACAACCCGCAGCCGGCTGTTTACCCGCCGAACGTGCGCTTCACCACGCCTGCAACGGAACCGTATACAACCACTGTCCCGACGCAGCAGCTTGTTGTTCGCGTTGAAAACGTCATGTACTCGAGCCAGATCCAGCTGCTCATCAACAGCCAGGTCAGCACGAACTTCAGCTTCAACCCGAACACGAATACGATGGTGTTCACGCACACGCTGAACCCGGGCACCAACGTTTACCAGGTGACCGCCTCCAACCAGGCCGGTTCCGCATCGGACGTTCAGACGATCATCTTCAAAGAAGGCGGCAACACGACGACGACCACTGCGCCGTCCATGCCCCCGACGGTGAACATCACCAACCCGCCGACCGATCCGTATGCTTCGGCTACGCAAACGACGACGGTGAACGCAACGGTGCTGAACGTTGCTACCGCAGCGAATGTGCAGGTGCGCCGCAACGGCAACCCGGTGAACAATTTCACTTTCGATCCGAACACGCACCAGGTAACCTTCGTCGCGAACCTGCAGACGGGCGCGAACCTGTACGAAGTGATCGGCACCAACACCTACGGCAGCGCTTCCGACGCGGTTACGATCAATTACAACCCGGCCCCGGTCATCCAGCCGCCGGTAGTTACGATCACTGCGCCCGCTTCCTGCCCGTACCAGGTGAAAACGAACACGACGACGATCACCGCCAACATTACCAACGTGACTGCCGCCAACCAGGTGACCGTAACGTTCAACAACCAGGCGGTGACGAACTTCTCTTTTGTATCGCACCAGGGAGTTGCAGCGATCAGCTTCCCTGTAACGCTGAATGCCGGAGCAAACCCGTTCACCGTTACCGGAACCAACACGGCCGGCACCGATTCGAAGTCGTGCGTGATCCAGTACAAAGTGAGCACCCCGGCTACTCCGCCGGTTGTCACGATCACTACGCCGCCGACTTCTCCGTACCCGACGACGCAGCATAGCATGCAGCTTTATGCAACGGTGCTGAACGTTGCCGGCGCGAATGAGATCACGGTGAACTTCAACAGCCAGCAGGTGACCAATTTCACGTACGACATGAATACGCACGTGCTGGGTTACAACGCAACGTTCGTGAACGGCAACAACGTATTCACCGTTACCGCTACGAACAGCGCGGGCACCGACAGCAAATCGGCAACGATCGTTTACACGCAGGCACAGGCGCTCGCTCCGCCGACCGTGCAGTTCACCACGCCGTCCACCAATCCGTATTTGACGAACAACACGATGGAAAATCTCGTGGCGACGGTAATGAACGTGACACAACAGAGCCAGATCACCGTGAAAGACGGTAACAACACGGATGTTCCGTTTACGTTCAATGCTACGACGCACCAGGTGAATCTCTCGGTACACCTGATCAAAGGCCTGAACACCTACGTGATTACTGCTACGAACACAGCAGGCAGCGCGAACGACAACCAGGTACTCAAGCTCGTGGAGCCGAGCCCGTCCGACCAAGGACGTCCGGGTGGTGCGCAGGGCGGAAATTCAACGCCCAACAGCACGACGATCAACAATTCTACGCAAAACAGCAGCTCGCCCGCAGTCGACCAGGGCCGTCCCGGTGGCGCGCACGTAGAAACGCCGACCCCGCCGCATTCCACTACGCCGATCACCATTACGCTGAACAACCCGTCAAGTGAAAATTCCACCAGCGCGTCCACTTCGACGATGGTGCTGATGAATGTGACCGGCGCCGGTTCCGCATCCGAGATCACGGTGAAAGTGAACGGCGTTCCGCTGGCGACTTCTTCGCTGATCTTCAACAGCACGAACGGCGTGCTGAAATTCCCGGTAACGCTGGTGAGCGGTGCGAATACCATCCTGGTCAGCATCCAGAACAGCAACGGCAGCGCATCCCGCTCGATCAATATCAATTGCACGGCAACCGGCCGCACTTCCAGCGGAAATTCTTCCGGCAACACTTCCGGCAATTCGAACCCGGCGCAAGGCCGCGGCGGCAGCAGCACAACCACCGCTCCGAAAACGGAAACCAAACCGCGCGAAAGCAGCAGCAGCTCGTCCAGCACGACCACCACCACCCAGCCGACGACTTCACCGACGCAGGGACGTGGCAACACGACGACACCGCAGCAGCCTTCGCGTCCGCGCTAAGGAAAATTGTTCCTGAAAAATAGGCGAGGCGCTTCCTTACGGGGAAGCGCCTCTGTCGTTTCTGAGCGGGGTTGAGGCAGGTTAACCAAACACCAGTAAGGGAAGTCTGCTGCTCCGTAAACGCGTAGGACGAAACTAGCAAACGCGTTTTGTTAAGAGAGCGCCAGCCGGATAACTGCGGGCAAATAATTAGCGTGTGTTTGCTGCTGCTGAAAAGTGTCGGCGATCAGTTGCCTAACCCGAGCGCGCGCATAAGATCGTCGCGCTTGCGGACGGAGACGGGGACGTGCGCGTTGTCGTCCATGAGCGCGTAGCCGCCGTCGTGCTTGACGAATTCGCGGAGATGCTCGAGGTTGATCAGGTGGGAGTGATGCACGCGGACAAATCCGTTCGGTTCGAGCAGCTCTTCGTATTCCTTCAGCGTTTTCGTCACGACGATCTGCTTTTTGTCTTTCAGGAAAAACGTCGTGTAGTTGCGTTCCGATTCGCAGCGGATGATATCGGCGACGTTGACGATCTGCACACGATCGGAGCTGTTCAATGCAAGACGTTTCAGTCCGCCGGAAGGAGCCGACTGCCGCATGTTCTCCGCGAGCAGGCGAAGGTTCTCGGTGATGGAATGCGTCTTTTTCTCTTCGGAAACTTTTTCGACAGCCGCCACGAGCTCATCGGGATCCACGGGTTTCAGCAGGTAATCGAGCGCGCTGAATTTGATGGCGCGGATGCCGTGATTGTCCATGCCGGTCGTGAAGATGACGCGGGTAGAAGTGTCGCCGAGCTTTTCGAGCAGCGAGAAACCGTCGCCGTCGCCGAGATCGATATCGAGAAAAACGACGTCGGGTTTCAGCTCGCGCAAAACTTTCAAACCTTCGGACATGCCGGCCGCTTCACCGAGCAGCTGCACGGAAGGGCACCAGCGTTTGAGGTCGGCAGAAAGACTTTCGCGTGCTTCGTGTGAATCGTCGACGATGACGGCTGTGATCATGGCGTTTGATTTGAGAATTACGAGGTACGATTTACGATTTTTTCGTGAGAAGCAATTCAGCGGGAAGGAGAATGGCCGCAGGTGACGAACTTTCCCTTGTCGAAATGCAGGATGGAATAGTTGCCGTTTTCCCCGAAGATCTCCTGCATGACGAGGAAGCCGTTATTATCGAAGGTCGATTTCCATTCGGCTTTTCCGTTCCTGTAAAATCCCAGCGATTTCATTTTTCCGTCCGGATAATAAGACGTGCTCTCTCCTTCGCGCACGCCATTCTTAAAACGGATGACGCTTTCCGTCTGACCGTTTTTATAAATGTTCTGCCACGTGCTGTCCGGTTTACCGTCTTTGTAAAAACAGGTGGACGTGAGATGCGCGATCGTATCGTATTCCGTCCATTGACCTTGTTTGCGCCCGAGCGAATCGATATGACCGGATTGCGCGAACAGGCTGCCGCTGAAAAGGAGCAGCTGCGAGATGAAAATGCTTCTCATGAAAGAAAGTTAGCAAATGGAAATCACGCCGGCAGCACGATGATGCGGTCTTTCTGTCGCGCCGTCAATTTCCCGAACGCCTGCAATTGCAATCCGCAGGTTGCAGCTTCACGAATAAAATCTTCTTCTTTACCGCCTTCTACTGCGATCAGCAATCCGCCGCTCGTTTGCGGATCACACAGCACCGCGAAATTGTCGGTGACGCCGGAGATGCCCTGGTAATAGCCGGTCCAGTTGCGCGTGGCGCCGGCTGGCATGCAATTCTGCTGCAGGTAACGGTCGAGGTTCGGCAATACGGGAAGCTTTGAGAAATCGATTTCCGCAGAGAGATTGCTGCCGTCCACCATTTCGCCGAGATGGCCGAGCAGACCGAAGCCGGTGATGTCGGTCATCGCTTTCACGTAAGGCAGCGTTCCGAAATGCGTGCCAGCCTTGTTCAGCTGCAGCATCGTGTCAACGGCATGGCGATGATCTTCTTCCGCGATAACGCCCATTTTTTGCGCCGTGGAAAGAATGCCCGTGCCGAGCGGCTTCGTCAGGAATAAACTGCAGCCTTCGGTAGCCGTGGAATTGCGCTTGAGATTTTCGATCGCCACTTCGCCGGTGACAGCCAGTCCGAACAGCGGCTCGGGGTTGTCGATGCTGTGGCCGCCGGCGAGCACGATGCCGGCCTCCGCGCAAACCGCTTTCGCGCCTTCGAGCACCTGCGCCGCCATTTCTGCGGGAAGCTTTTCCACCGGCCAGCCGAGAATCGCGATCGCCAGCAGCGGCGTGCCGCCCATCGAATACACGTCGCTGATCGCATTGACCGAAGCGATGCGTCCGAAATCGTAAGCATCGTCCACGATCGGCATGAAAAAGTCGGTGGTGGAAATGATCGCGCGGCCGTTGCGCATATCGTAAACCGCCGCATCGTCTTTTTCCGCATTGCCCACCAGCAGTCGCGGATCGTTCGCCTGCGAAGAAGTTGCTTTGAGAATTTTATCGAGCACGCCGGGAGCGATCTTGCAGCCGCAGCCGGAACCGTGGGAATATTGAGTGAGTTTTACTGACATCGTCATTCGGTTAAGCAACTCCTGCGGCCTGCAGGATGAGTTGTGCGTTAATTTCCGGATCGCCGGTTTCGCTTTCGATAAAATGCACGCCTTCGTATTTGCGGTCTTTGTGCGGGAAGTCATACGCCTTGTCGTAATACCGCAGCGTGATGCGCACGGTTTCCGCGAGATCGCCGCTTTCCAATGCTTCCAGCGCCTGCTGCGTGGCCAGCCCGCCGAGCCGTTTCTGGATGCGCTGCACGCCTTCCGCCAGCAGCTGTTTAGGGAAAGCGCCGTAATCCTTCAGCAAACGCGCCACCCGCACTTCGAAGGGAATGCGAACGCGATAGACCGGCGCCGTCTGCTTCATCGCCCAGAGCGCATTCGGGATATAAACCCGCCCGATGCTTTTCGATTCGTCTTCGATCCAGAGCGGCCGGGAAACGTCTATCGACTGCAGTGCCCGGTGCAGCTCATTTTCGAATTGCTCCACCGTAGGCTGTCCGGGCTGCCCCAGCGCGCCGAAGGAAGAGCCGCGGTGACAGGCAATCGCTTCCAGGTCGAGGATCTGCTGCCCGGCGCGGCCGATGGCGTGAAGGATCTCCGTTTTGCCCGAGCCCGTTTCCCCGCCCACGATCCGCAGGTCCAGCGGACGGTTAAAGCTGCCCAGCACGAGGTTGCGATACGCTTTGTAGCCGCCTTTGAGCGTTTGCGCCTTCAGACCGGAAGTTTCGAGCAGCCAGGCCATGGAACCGCTGCGCATGCCGCCGCGCCAGCAATGGACGAGAATTTCGCCGCCCGGGGCCAGTTTTTTCGCTTCCCTGACAAACCCGGACATTTTTGGCCCGACGTAGTCCAGTCCCAGCAAAACCGCCTCCTGGTTGCCTTTTTGCTTGTAAACCGTGCCCACGGCGGCCCGTTCCTCATCGGTAAACAGGGGAAAGCTGATAGCTCCCGGGATATGGCCGGCGGCGTACTCGGCGGGGCTCCGGACGTCCAAAACCGGTATTTCCGGGGGGCGGGAAAGAAAAAAATCGGGAGAAAGCGGCTGCGGCAAGGGGGAAGAGTTTGTGAATTAGGAAAAAAGCATATATTTGCAGCCTCAAAAATAACTAATAGCGAGATGGCAAATCATAAATCATCGATCAAGCGTATCCGTTCCAACGACGCCAAACGACTGGTGAACCGTTACCAGGCTAAAACCACTCGTACGGCGCTCAAGAAGCTGCGTGGCGAGAAAGATAAGAAAGCGGCAGAGAAGCAGCTTCCGAAAGTGATCTCCATGCTGGATAAGCTGGCGAAGAAAAACGTTATCCACAAGAACAAAGCTGCCAACCTTAAATCCAAAGTTACCCGCGCCGTCGCAACGATGGGCAAGTAATCCCGGTTTTCTTCACATACTAAGTACAGCACTGCCACAAGCGGTGCTTTTTTTTTGTCTTTAATTGTTAATCTATATGTACGCTGCTGTAAAACTGCCGATCAAATGCTGGGCGGAGGACGATCGCCCGCGGGAAAAATTAATCACCAAAGGAAAACACCTGCTGTCGAATGCGGAGCTGCTGGCTATCGTGATCAGTTCCGGGAACCGCCACGAATCTGCGGTGGAACTTTGCAAACGCATGCTGGCGGATTCCGAGAACAACCTGGAAAAGCTGTCCCGTTTTACGCTGGCGGAGCTCATGCGGTATTCCGGGATGGGAGAGGCGAAGTCGCTGGCGGTGATGGCGGCGCTCGAGCTGGGACGACGAAGAGCGACTACTTCAATGGAGGACGTCTCCTACACGATCCAAAGCAGCGCCGATTCGTGGCGGCTGGTACGGCCCGATCTCGAAGAGCTCGACCACGAGCAGTTCTGGATGCTGCTGCTGAACCGGGCCAACAAGCTGATCCGGAAAGAGCAGGTAAGCCGCGGCGGCACCAACTCTACCGTTGTCGATCCGAAGATCATTTTCAAGTCGGCGCTGTCGTATGGTGCGAGCAGCATCGTGCTGGCGCACAACCATCCTTCCGGCACGCTGCTGCCGAGCGAAAGCGACCTGCGATTGACGAGACGTTTGCGCGACGCGGCGTCATTGCTGGAAATAGCGATTCTCGATCACCTTATCGTGGGCGCAAATAGCTACTTTAGCTTCGCCGATGAAGGGGTGCTCTGAAGCCCCGCGTAGCGCTTATGTTGCATATTCTTACCGTTATCGGGGCGCGTCCCCAGATCATCAAAGCTGCGGCGCTGAGCCGGGCCATCCGCAACTCGTTTGCAGGGAAGATCCGTGAAACGATCGTTCATACCGGGCAGCATTACGACGAGAATATGTCGCAGGTGTTTTTTGACGAGCTCGGCGTTCCTG
>CAMLEF010000065.1 GCA_946478675.1 uncultured Flavobacteriales bacterium
GCATTGGGCAGCGCGCGGTAAACGGCGATCGTTTCTTCGAGCGAAACCATCGTGTCGCGGTCGCCGACGGTGATTAAAACCGGGTGTTGGATCTGGCGGAAATCTTCTTCTTTCAATGCCGGCTCTTTGCCGAGCGACAGCATCATTGCCGCGGTGTGCTGCAACACTACTCGCCAGTCGTTGGGCGCGTGGCGTTTTTCCAGCGCGGCGGCGAACTTCGGCACTTTTTCCGCGATCTTCTGCGGATCGAGCATCTTCACTTCTTTTTGCGCGGTCGCTTCGTCCCAGGCGAATTTCGTGGCCAGCGTGACGATCTTCCCTACCCGGTCAGGAGAATGCCGCGCGAGATAAAGCGCTACGTAACCGCCCATGCTGTAACCGAAAAAATCCGCCTGCGCAATTTGCTGTTCGTCCATCCGGCGAAGCACTGCGGCTGCAAAAACAGGAATGCTGAACGTTTCCGGAAATGAAGTTCCTCCGTGACCGGGAAAATCGAACAGCTGCGATCCGGGGAAATGCAATTGCAAAGGCTTCAGCTGATCGGAAGCACCGATAGCACCGTGAAGAAGAAAGAGTGAATTCATGAAGTGAAATTCGGAAGAAAAAAGGAAGGGTCGACCTACCGATAGCTATCGGCAGGTCGACCCCAACTCCCTGTAGACGGAGAGTGATCCTGAATTATTTCTCGTCCTTAATAATAAACGCCGCTTCGCTTACGTACGGATCTTTCTTCAGCTTATCGAGGAAATCCTGCTTGCGCGCCACTTTCGCCGTATCGCTGCCGAGCGCTTTTTTATCCGCGTCGAGCATCAGCACGTTCATGCCTTTGATCGGCTCTTCGAGCGGCTTGAAAGCTTTGTTCTCTTCCTTGATCTTCTCCTGGCTCGCCTGGAAATCGGGCAGGTAGAGCGATTCCGTCGTATTGTCTTTTTCGCGCTTCAGCTGCTTCGATTTGTCGGAGATGAGCGTGAAATACTGGCTCTTCGCCACGCGTGCTGCGCTCGACGCTTTCAGCTTGTCATACGCCGGCAGATCTTTCCACAGCGTGTACTGCGCCGACGGGATCTGGTCCCACTCCATCGGGTAGTCGAGATCTTTTTCGCCCTGCTCGTCGAAGATGTAGTAGCCCGGGAGCTGGAGGTCCGGCGTTACGCCTTTCAGCTGCGTGGAGCCGCCGTTGATGCGGTAGAATTTCTGGATCGTCACTTTCAGCGAGCCGAGCGGCTTCATGTCGTCGTCGCCTTTCGCGGAATAATCGTCGAGGTCGTAGAAATTCTGCACAGTGCCTTTTCCGAAGGAAGATGACGAGCTGCCGACGATCACGCCGCGCTTGTAATCCTGGATGGCCGCTGCGAGAATTTCAGAAGCGGATGCGCTGTTCTCGTTGATGAGCACCACCAGTGGTCCGTCGTACGTGAGCTTGCCGTCGTCTTTATCGTCGTAAACGCTGACACCCTGCTGGCGCGTTTTCACCTGTACCACCGGGCCGTCCTTGATGAACAGTCCCATCATCTTGATGACTTCGTACAGCGAACCGCCGCCGTTGTCGCGAAGGTCGAGCACTACGCCGCTGACTTTTTCCGCTTTCAGTTTCTCGAGCTCTTTGCGAACGTCTTCCGAACAGGTACGTCCGCTGCTGCGATCTTTTGTGAAGTCGGCATAGAACGAAGGCAGGCGGATGTAGCCGATCTTTTTCTGCTGGTCGATGATCGCGCTCTGCGCAAACGTTTCTTCGAGGATCACGATGTCGCGGATGATCGGGATGACGACGATGCTGCCGTCGGGCTTCTTCACCGTCAAACGGACTTCCGTGCCTTTTTTGCCGCGGATCAGTTTCACCGCATCGTCCACGCGCATGCCCACGATGTCGACCGGCTCTTTATCGCCCTGCGCCACTTTCGTGATGAGATCGCCGACTTTCAGCTGTCCCTGTTTCCAGCACGGGCTGCCGGGAACGATCGAAGCGACTTTGATGTAGCCGTCTTTTTCCTGCAGCGTTGCGCCGATGCCTTCGAGCTGTCCCGACATGGTGATGTCGAAATTCTCTTTGTCTTTCGGCGGAAAGAATTCTGTGTGCGGATCGAATACGCCGGACACAACGTTGAGGTACGAAGACATGCGATCGTCGCGATCTACTTTCGAAAGGCGATCGAAAACATCGTCCTGCGTTTTCTTTACTTTCTCTCGCGCTTCCTGCTCGAACTCGGCGTCGGTCTTCAGCTTTTTCTCGGTACGCACTTTTTTGCCGGCGCTGTCTTTCTCGAGAATGATCGAACCTTTCGTCTTGTCGAGATTGTTCGGATCATTGAGCTGCTTGTCCTGCTCTTCTTTCATCGAAACGAAGCGGACCATCACCTGGTACTTGAGGTATTTTCTCCAGGATTCTTTCATGTCCGCTTTGTCTTTCGCGTAAGCAAGTTTTTCCGGATCGAGCTCCACGCTTTCTTTCACGTTAAAGTCGAACGGCTTTGAAAGAATATCCGTGTAGTACTGCTTGTCTTCCGCGATACGTTCGGTAGCGATCTCCATCGAGCGATCGAAAAATTCGAACGTTCCGCCTTTCACCTCGTCATCGACCTGGTCATAATATTTTTTCAGCTCATCCACGTCCGACTGCAACAGGATCTTCTTGTTGAAGTCCATGCGCTCGAGGTACGTGTTGAACACTTTATGCGAATAATCGTCGTTCAGCTCGAGCGGGCGGTAATGTGCGGAATGCAACACCCGGAGCATGATATCGAGAATGACCTGGTCCTTTTTTTCCTTGTTATCAGCGGGGTTGAACGCGGCTGCACAACGGCTGCCCAGGAGGGTATAGGCAGCAAGCCCCATGATCACCGGAACGGCGAACAGGGCTATACGAAATCGACTTTTCATAATTGGCTTTTAAGAATAACACGAATTTAGACAAAAAGCGTGCTAACGGCTCGTTAAGAGGTGTTAAGCAGGACGGAGGGGAATTAGTAGGGACGAATGGCGTTTCATCGGCAAGGACGGCGCTTCGAAGAAAAAAAACGGTCGGTCGGTTGTCGGTTTCTCACGACTGACAACCGGCAACCGACCGACCGGCTACTTGTTTAATGCTTTCAATTGCTCAACCATTTCGGGAGAATCCCATTCTGCTGCGCCGATCTTCGTGAGAAAAATTTCGCCTTTCGTATCGAGGATGTACGAGGTAGGATATGCGTTGATCCCGATGTCCGTGAACTTTTTTCCGCTGACGAGCGACAGGAAATGATAATCGTGATCATCGCGGAACGCACGGACTTTTTCAGCGCCTTCATCGGAAACGGTGATAAAAACAAACTTCGTGCTGTCGAGCTGCCGGCGCGCGTTTTCGATCGACGGCATTTCACCGACGCAGGGGCCGCACCAGGTTTGCCAGAAATTCAGGAAGACGACTTTGCCTTTGTAATCGGAAAGCTTCACGGTTTGTCCTTCCGGCGTTTGCAGCGGCAGATCGGCGAAAGCAAGGTCCGGCGCTACGCGGTATTTCACGTAGAGATAGGCGACGATGCCGATCGCAGCGACAAACAGGAGAATGGAAACCCAGGATTTTTTCAGCATTGGCCAGCGGAATTCAGTGAGCCGGAAATTGCAGCAGCTTCGATGCGGCTGATTGAAAATTGAACATTGAAAAATTCTTTCGGATGAAATTTTTCAATGTTCAATTTTTCAATTTAATACGACAAGAGTTTCTCCATCGCGGCCGCTACTTTATCCGCGTTCGGAAGCATCGTGTGCTCGAGCGTGGTTTTCTGCGCCGATCACTTCTACAGGCGCGTCGAGCGATTCAAAACAATTGCGGGAGATGCTGCCGGCGAGCGCTTGTGCAAAGCTGTTGCGGAACGGCTCTTCCGTCACGACGAGGCAACGGCTGTGTTTTTTCACCGAAGCAAAAACCGCAGCTTCATCCAGCGGCGCGATCGTACGCAGGTCGATGATCTCGATGCGGCCGGGGAAATTCTTCGCAGCGTTTTTCGACCAGTACACGCCCATGCCGTACGTGATGACGGCGAGCGTCGTTTTATCTTTTGCCGCTTCGGCTTCGAGCACCATGCGCGCTTTTCCGAAAGGCACAACGTAATCTTCATCGGGTTCGATCGTCTTCGCGTCTTCCGTGCCTTTGATCTTCGACCAGTAAAGGCCTTTGTGCTCGAGCATCACGACCGGGTTCGGATCGTAATACGCAGCTTTCAGCAAGCCTTTAAGATCGGCGCCGGTGCTCGGGTAAGCGATCTTGATGCCGCGGATATTTGCCAGCACCGATTCGACGCTGGAGCTGTGATACGGACCGCCGCTGCCGTACGCGCCGATGGGAACACGCAGGATCATGCTCACGGGCCATTTGCCGTTGGAGAGATAATTCGAGCGCGACACTTCGGTGAACAGCTGGTTCAGCCCGGGCCAGATGTAATCGGCGAACTGCACTTCCACGATCGGCTTGCAACCGGTTGCGGACATGCCCACCGTCGAGCCGACGATGAACGCTTCCTGGATCGGCGTGTTGAAGACGCGGTTGTCGCCGAATTTCTGCGCGAGCGTTGCAGCTTCACGGAACACACCGCCGAGACGGCCGCCGACGTCTTGTCCGTAGAGCAGCGCTTCGGGATGTTTCGACAAAATTTCCTGTACGGCGAACAGCGCGCAGTCGACCATCACGGTGCGGTCTTTTCCCTGCGGCTCGCGAACGCCTTTTTCTTCGGTGATGGGCGTCGGCGCAAAATCGTGCGTAAACAGATCTTCGGGACGCGGATCTTCGGCAGCGAGGGCGCGTTCGTAATCTTCAGCGACTTTTTGTTTCGCACGCTCATTGATGCCGTCGAGCTCTTTCGTATCGATACCGGCGACGATGAGCTGGTTGCGCAGCTTCGGGAACGGATCGCGGCGACCGGCTTCTTCGAGATCGTGGCGGTACCATTCTTTGCGAACGCCGGAAGTATGGTGATTCAGCAGCGGCACTTTCGCATGCACGAGGAACGGGCGACGCTCCTTGCGGATGATGGCGATCACGTCGCGCAGCGTTTCGTAGCTGCGCATGAAATCAGTGCCGTCGATGGTGCGTGTTTCAAGACCTTTGAAGCCTTTCGCGTATTCGGTCGCGTCCTGCGCGCGGGTTTCTTTCGCCGTTGCGGAAATATCCCATTCGTTATCCTGGATGAGATAGAGGATCGGCAGTTTTTTCAGCACCGCCATCTGGAACGCTTCGGCTACTTCGCCTTCGGTAATGGAAGCGTCGCCGAGCGAGCAGGCGATAAAGGGTTTCTCGTCGCCGAAATCATCGGCAATCTTTTGCTCTTCGAGATATTTCAATCCCATCGCGACGCCCGTGCTGGGGATTGCCTGCATGCCCGTTGCGGAGCTCTGCATGGGAATCTTCGGCATGTTGTCGCGGCGCAGGCTGGGATGGCTGTAATAGGTGCGGCCGCCGGAAAACGGATCGTCGCGTTTGGCCATGAGCTGCAGCATGAGCTCGTACGGTTCCATGCCGATGCCGAGCAGGATGCTGTCGTCGCGGTAATAAGCGGAAAGAAAATCCTGCGGCTTCAGCTGGAGCCCGAGCGCGAGCTGCACAGCTTCGTGTCCGCGGGAAGTGGCGTGAACGTATTTCGAAGTGACTTCGCGGTTCGCCTCATAAATTTCCGTCATGGCCTTGGCGGTGCAAAGCAGCTCGAATGCACGGAGTGCAGCCGAAACAGGAACAGCACCGGTTTTAGCGCGGGATTCAGTCACGGGAGAAGACATATTTGGATGAGTGAAATAGGACAAACGAAGATAAGGAAAAGGTGCGTTCCGTTTCGGTTCCGGGTTTCGGGTTTAAAGTTCAAGCTTCGGAGGGGTGGAGGAAGCGAGTGCTGCTGTTGAAGCCGGATGAAGGTTGGATCGTTGGTTAGGTTGGTTAAGTTGGATAGGCTATAATCACCAACCAACCAACCAACCAACTTTACCAACCACTTTCCCTAAATTGTTACCTCCCCGTGTTCTATCATTCAAAGCTTCCCAATGCAACCCAAACCCACCTATGACCTTCTCGCCGGTGATCGCGAAACCGCGGTGAAGACGTTGTATGAGCGGTACGGAAAAAAGCTCGTCGCATTTGCCATCGGCCGGTGGCAGGTGGACGAGGATGCGGCGTGGGAGCTGGCGTACAAAACACTGTTCCGCATTGCCGAAACGTACAGCGCTTACCGTTTCGCTTCGGAAGAGAAATTCGCTGCGTTCGTTTTTACCACCTTCATCAACTACCTGCGCAATCATTACCGCGACAACCGCAAAGTGGCCAACGTCACCGTTTCGCTTGAGGAGGCTCGTCTTCCCGCGGCACAGGAAACGGAAGAAGCGACGGTTGCACCGCAAATGCAATTGCTGCAGCAGGCGCTCGACGGACTGAAGGATTGGGAACGCATGCTGCTGCTTTTGCGAAGCCAGGAAGTGCCATATGCAGAGATCGCGCGGCTGACGGGAAAACCCGAAGACCAGCTGAAAGTCTACTACATGCGGCTCAAGAAAAAACTGGCCACGCAACTCAACGAACAATTAACCGCCCTGCACAATGAAAAACATGGAACAACCCGGTAACGGCATCTCCGAAGAACAGCTCGAAGCGTTGCTGCGGCATGCGTTTCCCGTGCAGGAGCTCAACGAACCTGTCATGGACACGATGGCCCGACACCTGTTTTCCGCCGCACCGGCAATCGCGCTGGATGCCGCCAAAGAGCAGGCGCTGCTCGAAAAACTTTCCCGCAATTTTCCCCGTCGCCGCAACTGGCGGTTGAATTTTCTCTGGCTGACGTTGCTGCTGGCGTTTATCGGCGCTGCTGTTTTCTACAATTACCAGAAGCAGGACGACAGCACCGCATTTATTCCGCAGCTGCCTTCTCCGCAAAAAGAAAATGCACCTGTTGCTGCCGTTCCCGATTCGCAGCAGGTGACGAAAACGGAAACGCCGGAAGTGCTCAGCACGATTTCCGAGCCGCTTCCGTTGCCGGCCTTCATCCAGGAAAAAGACACGACACTTCCAATAGCCGATGTGCCGCAACCTTTTTATGCGAATCACGGCATGCACATCCCGGAAGAAGTTTCTTATTCGTACGAAGACGTGCCGACGCTTTCGGAAGAAACGAAACAGCAAACGGCGAAAGACAAACAACGAATCCTGCGCACGATCGGGGCCAAACGCAGCAGCTTTTTATTGATCCCCGAAGGCGCAACCAATGTCGACGGAAAGCTGACGAAGGTGAGCAGCTTCTCGATGAAAGCCTCAGAAGTGACGAATCTCGAATACCGCACGTTCCTGAACGATCTGCTCCTACAAGGCCGCACTGAAGATTATCTTATCGCGCAACCGGTGAAGAACGGCTGGGCAGCGGCCGGATTGCCGGACTTCGACAATTTCTATTTCACGAGTAAAAAGTACAACGACTTTCCGGCGGTGAACATGTCGCGGAAAGGCGCGCAGCTGTATTGCGAATGGCTGACGGCTTCGATGAAAGAAGCGATCACGAACAAAGAGGTGAAATGGTCCGCAGGAAAAATGCCGGACTTCCGTTTGCCGTCGAATGCCGAATGGATCTACGCAGCGCGCGGCGGCGACACGACGATGATGTATCCCTGGGGCAAAGTCAATCCGAACAGCACGCAGAACAGGAACGGCTGCTTCCTCTGCAATTTCAATTACACGGCATCGAAAGCAACGCTCGGTGAGGTGAAGATCTGCGCCGGTTATTCGAAGTTGCACCAGCGCGGTTATCCTCAACCAGTCGTGACGACTGCTGGGCTCGCCATCGATTCGCTGCTGACGGCGCCGGTATATTCGTACAACCCGAACGATTTCGGATTGTACTGCATGCTCGGCAACGTTTCGGAAATGGTTTGGGCAGGATCTACCGCAGGAGAAAATCCAGGTGAGGCCCGCGCGCTGGGCGCCAGCTGGAACACTGCCGTCGACAATGTGAAGATCGAATCGGCGGAACAATACGCCGGTGTTACCGAAGGCAGCGCGATGATCGGCTTTCGCCCGGTGATGACGTATGCATCGGGGAATTGATGCGCAGAAAACTCACACGGAAGTAGTATTGGTTAGCTGGCGGGGCAAAGGGATATTCGTGCAAGAATTAATCCTATGTCCCACCTTCGTTTTCTTACGTTCGCTTTTCTTGCATTCGCGCTTCACAGTTCCGCCCAGCATGCGCCGCTGATGACGTTTTACCGCGGATACGTTTTCGTCGATCGCGCGAAGCTCGACTACAACTCCACGAATGCGAACGGCTCGTCCAGCGCGACGAACGCCGGTTTTGCGCCCGGCATTCACTTCACCGTTGCGCCTCCGTACAGATGGGATTTCGATCCCGCGGTCGATCACATCCGGCTGGGCTACCTGATCAGCGGGCAGGTCGGCTACGGCAAATCCGGGAACGGCAATCACTGGATCCCGTACATCTTCGACATCGGGATGTGGGGCAGCTACTACGCCGGGCCGCTGCTGGAAGCCGGCATGCAATATTCACCGATCGGCGTTTACGGTTACAGCAGTTACGCTTTCTTCGGCAGCAACCTCACGCTGAAGCTGCGCATCTGGAACCTGCAGGCAGAATACGGCCGCGAAGGCGACGGCATTGTCCGCGGCTGCTTCAAACCGCGTTTCGATTCACCGGCCATTCAGCATTTCGGATTTTATTTCAACCACAACGCGCTGTTTGCCGGCGTACGTTTCATCAACGTCGTGCTGAATGAAGATCCGCGCTATTACAAGAAAATGCACGAGCTGCGTTTCGTAGTCGGCTTCTCATTCGACTCCTGAGTTAACACAGCGGAAACGTTCCTTACACAAATTTCATTTTCGCGTAAGAATGACGGAACGCGCGGCCGGTAGCTTTGCGGTATCATTTTCTTCATGAAAAAGTTACTGCCGCTTATCGCACTGCTGCTCCTCAGCCTTCGTCTCTCCGCCGGGAATCCCGTGATGTTCGTCAACGGAACCGTCACCGACAAAACGACGAATGAAACGCTTGCCGGTGTAGAAGTGCGCGTCAAAGGAACCGCCATCGTCGTGTACACCGACTTCGACGGTCACTTCTATCTTCCCGATCTTCCTGCCGGCGCGTACGAACTGGAATTCCGTTACCTCACCTACTCTTCCACGCAGGCAGTAACCGACAACTGCGATCATTGCACTTCGCTCGCAGTGGAGATGTCGGCACGATAGACGGTCGGTCAGCGGTCGGTTGTCAGTCGAAACCGAATGACCAACCGACCACTAACCGACCGACAACATTCGCTGGAAAATTCTTTCCGTAGCCCCTACTTTAATCTCCTCTTTAACAGCTCGTTACCCTTCATGTAAACATAACGTTACGCTATCATTAGTCGAAGATCAACGCCTGCCGGACATTTGTATAGAGAGTTGAAGAAATCAACTCCGGGAAGTTTAACCCAATAATGACGTCAGCTATGAAAAAGACGATCTTCCTCCTCGCCCTGCTGCTTTCGACGATGTTGATGCACGCGCAGGTTTCCATCCTCAACGGTTTGTACGTGGATGCATCGGGCAATTTATTTACCGGCACATTCACGCAGCAATACGAGAACGGCAATAAAAAATCCGAGCTCAATATCATCAACGGCAAAGCGGACGGCTTCGCGGTTTATTATTACGAAGGCGGACAGAAAATGGAAGCCGGACGTTTCCTCAACGGGTTACGCGAAGGCCTCTGGGAAAACTGGAGTGAAAGCGGCGTAAAAACCGGTGAAGCGAATTACAAAGCCGGACAAAAAGACGGCATGTGGCTCGTGTGGGATGAGCAGGGCATGAAGCGCATGGAAATGCATTACGTGAACGGACAGAAGAGCGGCACCTGGCGCATGTGGGACGAGAAAGGCACGCTGACCGGCGAACGCACGTATTCGGAAGCGCAGTAGGACAGACAGCAGTTTAAAATGCAAGCACGGTTTTTCTCCGTGCTTTTTTATTTTTCACCGGTTATTGTTCGCCTACATCAACTCCGCCAGCTCCATCCAGCGAAACGTTTTCTCATCGAGCTGCGTTTCGATCTCTGCAAATCGCACGGAAAGCTTCTGCAGCTCGACGTGATCTTCGAGCGTCGCCATTTTCATCGTGATCTCCGCTTTCTCTTTTTCCAGCTTCGGAATTTCTTTCTCCAGCTGCTCGAATTCGAATTTCTCTTTGAAAGAAGGCTTGCGTTTTCCGTCGGCTGCTTTCTGCGCTGACTCGGCCGGTGCGGCTGCGGCTACTTCTTTCTCTTCCGTCTTCTTCGTTTCTTCTTTCGTTTCCTGCTGCTCGCGCCATTGCGAATAGTTGCCGGGGAAATCGCGGATCATGCCTTCGCCTTCGAACACGAACAGGTGATCGACAAGCTTGTCCATGAAGTAACGGTCGTGCGAAACGATGATCACGCAGCCGGGGAAATCGCCGAGAAAATCTTCGAGCACGCTCAGCGTGAGAATATCGAGATCGTTCGTCGGCTCGTCGAGAATGAGGAAGTTCGGGTTCTTCATCAGCACCGTCAAGAGGTACAGGCGACGGCGTTCTCCTCCGCTCAGCGATGAGACGTAGTTGTAATGCGTATTCGGCGCAAACAGGAAACGCTGCAGCATCTGCGACGCCGAAAGTTTGCTGCCGTCTGCCAGCGGAAAAAATTCAGCGATGTCCTTCACCACTTCGATCACGCGCTTGTCTTCGGAGAGCTTGATGCCCTGCTGCGAATAATAACCGAACACGACGGTTTCGCCCTGCTGGATCTTGCCGCTGTCGAACGGCTCTACGCCCATGATGATATTGAGCAGCGTCGATTTGCCGACACCGTTTTTCCCGACGATACCGATCTTCTCGCCGCGCTTGAACGTGTAATCGAACTTGTCGAGGATCTTTTTCTCGCCGAAATTTTTGCTGATGCGGATGAGCTCGAGAATTTTTCCGCCGAGACGCGTCATCTTTACCTCGAGCTTCAATTCTTCTTCCACTTTTTTGCCGCGCGCTTTTTCGGCAACGTCCTTGAACGCGTCTTTGCGTGCTTTCGCTTTCGTTCCGCGCGCACGCGGCATTTTGCGCACCCAGATCAATTCGCGGCGGAAGAGATTGCGCGCTTTCTCCAGCGAGCTCTGCTCCTCCTCTTCCCGCTGCGCCTTGCGCTCGATGTAATAGCTGAAATCGCCGTCGTACGTATACAGCTGCGCATTATCCAACTCGATGATGCGGTTGCAGACGCGATCGAGAAAGTAACGGTCGTGCGTGACGAGCAGCAGCGTTACGTCGCGCGAAACGAGGTAATGCTCCAGCCATTCGATCATGTCGATGTCGAGATGGTTCTTCGGTTCGTCGAGGATGAGCAGCTCGGGCTCGGAGATGAGCAGGCGCACGAGCGCGAGACGTTTGCGTTGTCCCCCGGAAAGCGTTTCCACTTTCTGTGTGAAAACCTCGAAGCCCATCTTCGAGAGCATCGTCTTGATGCGTGATTCGTGGTCCCAGGCTTTGGCGCTTTCCATCTTCGCCGTCGCTTCCTGCAAACGCTGCTGCGCCGCAGGACTATGATCGTTCACGGTAGCTTCACTCGCCGCTTCGAACTCGCGCACGAGGCGAAAGATCTCTCCTTCGCCGTCGAGCACGGCGTCAATTACTGTTTGCTGCAGATCGAACTTCGGCTCCTGCTCGAGCATGCCGATCGATAATCCTTTGCGGATCGCGACACGGCCGCTGTCGGGAACGTCTTTGCCCGAGAGAATGTTCAGCAACGTCGATTTTCCTGCGCCGTTACGCGCCACCAATGCCACTTTGTCGCCATCGGCCAAACCGAAGCTGACATTCTTAAACAACACACGTTCGCCGTAAGCACGGGAAATATTTTCGACAGAGAGGAGATTCACGCCGCAAAGGTACGAGTAATCGTGTGTCAGGCTTCGGTACGCTCCGCTACTCAGCCTGACACGCGATTACTGATTTTCACGTGCTTCTTTGTTTCTTTCGCTCGTGTTCAGGAAAGCTCACAATATTCTCACCGCTGTGAGCTAAGTAACAGAGCATGTTTCCGAATCATCAGAGAATTCAGTAATCCCATTACTGCGTGGCTGTCAAGCTGAGTAGCGGAGCTCACTCCGAAATCATAAGCATTCAGCAGTTCCATTATTACGCGGCTGTCAGGCTGAGTAGCGGAGCGTATCGAAGCCTGGCAGCCGCTACTCCTCCGCATCCTTCTCCTTGTAGATGTATTTGATCTGCAACGGAGGAGTCTGTTGTTCGTTATGCTCATGCCCGTGCGGAGGCTTGTGCTGCTCGTGATGCTGATGTTCGTGCGGAGGCGTATGGTGCTCCTGATGCTCCTGCCCATGCGAAGGAGTATGTTGTCCATGATGAGGATGACCGTGCGGATGATGCTGGTGCTCTTCATAGGGAAACGCAGGCTCCTCTTCTTCTTTTTCTTCTTCGAAATATTTTCTCGGCTGCGGACCTTCTTTGCGCAAAACGATCGCGAGGATCAACCCGGTCAACCCGCCGTACAAATGCGCTTCCCACGAGACCTGCGGATCGAAAGGAAATATTCCCCACACCATGCTGCCGTAGAGGAAGACGACGAGCATCGAGATCATGCCGAGCTGCGGATGATGCCGGCGAATGAGCCCGCTAAAAAAAAGAAACGCCGCAAGCCCGTAGATCACGCCGCTCGCGCCGAGGTGAATCGCCTGCCGCGCGAACAGCCAGAGCAGCACGCCGTTCAGCAGGTACACCAGCCAGAATACTTTCCCGGCGACCTCGCGATACGAATTGAAGAGCAGGTAACCGAGCACCAGCAGCGGCAGCGTGTTGCCCAGCAAATGTCCCCATCCCGCATGCAGCAACGGCGACGTGATGATGCCGCGCAATCCTTCCAGCGTTCGCGGGTAAACGGAATATTTCCCCCAGTTTTCCTGCAGGAATCCCTGCGTCACCTGGATGAGCCAAAGCAGCACGACGAACGTGAAAGGAAATAATTCCTTCAGCAGAATTTTATGCCGCGAGAAAAAGCTCATCAGTTAAAGATAGACCAGTCGTCTGTCAATCGCCGTGCCAGCGGCCGGAAACTGACGGAGTGGCAGGGTAGTTCGGAGTTTTGAGTTGGGAGTTCGGAGTCTGAAGCAGTGATTGCTCCGAACTCCCAACTCCGGACTCAAGACTAATAATGGCACATTCATGTTCGCTTAATATTCGGGTAATGCTGCAGGAGTAATCTTGTATCAGCAACAAAACAAAGCAACATGGTAAACGGAGAAATGGCCCGCATCTTTATGAAAAGCGGCAAGCAGCAAATGGGCCTCCTGCTGAATGACATCAACATGCCCGAAGCGTTCGACGAAGGCGTGAAATTTATCCCGCACAGCAACGTCGGCAACTGGCTCGAATCGTATTCCAGTGATCTCGTACAAATCCTCGACAGCAGCGAAGTCGAAGGCATCGATCTCTTTATGAAATAGACATTAGTTTGGAGTTGGGAGTTTTGAGTTCGGAGTGTCACAAATTGCAGAATACTCCGAACCCCAAACTCCCAACTCCGAACTAACAACTCCGAACTTTTCCTTCCCCATTTTAATTTAAGCCCGCTACCGTAATCGTTCTTTTGGTCGTTCACTTGTTTGGGCCTTGCGCAGCCATCGTATACGGGGAAATGTTCTGCTGCAACGAGGCTTTCTCTTCAACAAAAAACCACAGCTACTTGCGTGACTGTGGTTTTCTTTTTTCCAGGAATACGTTCCTTAATCTTTCTCGAAATACACGACGATCTTGTTGAAGTCGGCTGAAGCGTTGATCACGTTCCGGAAATCGGTGTAGCCGTTGCGCGGGTAAAACGTCTTGCGGTAATTTTCTTCGACCGTCACCGTCACGATGCGGCCTTCCTGCTTGTACGAGCTGACGAATTCCATCGTACGTGTCGTGTCCTCCAGCGGATGCACATCCATGTTCAGCGCATCGAGATTGGTGACGTGATATCCCTGCGGAACTTCGAAACGGATCTCGCGGTGAAAACCGTGCGGATAAGCCAGTACCATGTCCGTGCGACGCTGCTGCGCCTGGTACATCTCCACCTGCGGCCCGATCACTTCGCCGACTTTGAAAATATATTTTCCGCAGGCGTATTCCACCAGCGAATTCGTCGAATAATCCGCTTCGATGCGGAACGGCTGGTAATACAGCGTATCGTCGGAATTGTAACCGGAAACAAAAATGTTCTTCGGCTGCGCATCACCGGCCGCATTCTTCAGCAGCTCTTTCATCGCATCGCGGCGATCGTCGGCGCTGAGGAACGGGTACACCGGCTGAATAAACGACGCCGCATAACCGGTATACGTTTGTTTCATGTGCAGGATCGCTTCGCCTTTGGAGAGATCGAATTTCACATCGGCGTACAAACCGTTGATGCTTTGCGTCCAGTCCGTCGTGCCGATCGGCTTCACCGTTCCTACTGCGCTCGTCTCCCCGCCCAGCGTCACCGCGCGAATGTACAGGCCATCCTGTGCCGTCCAGTTCGGTGTTACGAAACCGTAGCGCGTGAATTGCTCCGAAGGCGAGATGTAGCCTTTCGTATCCGGAAAATACAGGAGAAAATGTTGCAAGTACGTCCACGAATCAAAATCGCCGTCGAACTGTTTGTCGAAGCGGTCGCTGGTGAGCACGATCTCGGTGCGTACGTCGGCAATGCTGAAGAGCGTGTAATACAAACGCATGATGCCGAATTCGGAAGCGAGCTTCGTCTGCATGATGCCGGTAATGCGATCGTACTTGTCGCCTTCCGCATCTTCGCGCACGGTGAAATGCGTCTTCAGGTAGCTTTCGATCTTGCGGATGCGTTCCGCTTCATTGGAGAAAGGCCCGATCGCCATGCGCTGGTAAAGCGCTTCGCACATGCGCCGTTCCGTCGGTGTCGCGTCGTTGATGGCTTTGAAATAACCGTCGGCAGCATCGTTCCACGTATACAAGCGTTTCTTGCGGCTGTTCGAAAGATTGTACGCGAGCTTGTACTCCACGCGCGGGTAAGCGGCATCCTGCGCCGAATACGTTTCATCTTCGAAACCCTGGATGCTGTCGGCAGTGAACGACAAACCATTCTTGTCGTCGTTGCGGTCTTCTTCGGTCAGTTCCGGCAAACCGTTGTACGCTTTCGCATCGTATTTCAGGTGCGACGGCGCAAGAATTTCCAGCGAGATCTCGCGGTAATCGTACGAACTGCGGTACACCTCCGTACCGAACATGCGGAACGGTTTTTTCACCGTGTAGAGATACTCCACTTCGCCGCCGATCTCGACGCCTTCCAGCGCAAAGATCTTGAACGGGCCGTGGTTATCGTAGTTCTCTACGTCTTTCACGTGGCTTTTATCGAAGACGATCTGCTTGCCGTCTTTCGAAATGAAACGCGCCTGCAGGTCCACAACTTCCGTTACGCCGGTCATCGGGATGTACACTTTGTTGTATTCTTCGATCGCGTTATCCGAATTCAGGCGGACGATGACGTGCTTCGTGTAATACGTGTTCGCTTCGGCCTTTGCGCCTTCACCTTCGAAGAAAATTTCGATGATGCGTTTGTCTTTCAGGATGACGGCGCTCTTCTTCGCCTCTTCCGGCGTGAGCTTGTACGGACGACGCTCTTCTTCCCAGGAATAACGTTTCCATTCCGGCTTGGGAATACGCTGCGCCCAGGCGAACTGAACGACGAGCAGCAGGGTGATGGTCAGGAGTCGTGTGGTTTTTTTGGTTTGGGCGGTGCGGGGGGGGGGGGGGGTATTTTATGTAGGGTCACCGTGTGGGTGTAAGACACAATGAGCTTAGAGACGAAATCGTTGCCATGCGCGAAATCCGACGGCATAATCATCAGCGTTTTGATCCAGATCGTTTTTTTGCAGACTGATCTCTTCAGAAGGATCCATGGCTGCCACAGGCGAAAGCCTACCAGCCGAGCGTGCCGGCGACGTACGTGCGGCACCGGCCGGAACCGCACGGCGGCACCCATGCCGCTCGCTCCGTCCCATGTCGCCGCGGTGCGGGCCGCATGCGTCCATGCCGGCGACCCCGACGGGCGTTTCGTAGATCCCTGGCATACTCTGGCCGACGGTTCTCACGGATGATCGGCCGGGGGCGATGAAGAAAGCGGTTGCGTCCACGCTGCTGGCGGCGCTCGCCGTCGCCGGTGTCACGGGATGCTCCGGCTCGGCTCACCGTACGGCGCACACCACCGAGGTGGCCGCCGAGTCCAGCCCCGCCCCCGTGGCG
>CAMLEF010000066.1 GCA_946478675.1 uncultured Flavobacteriales bacterium
ATCGTAATGGATCTTCGCCATGATGCGCTCGGTTTGCTGCGGGTCGTAGCCCATTACCATCTGGTCTTTCAATCCGAGGTAATGCACGCAGAAATAGAAACCGGCGATCACGTACGGGCCGAACGGCGTAAGCGGAATGTCGAAGTTGCTGCCGGAAATATTGAAGACCGTGTTCGGCATGTATTCGGCGCCGTGCGAAATATTTTTCATCGCGAGATAATACTGCGCAGCGTACAGTCGCGACGACATGCGCGGGTCCGACATGCAGAGCAATCCTGCGAGCGGCTTCTGCGCTTCGGCCTGCTTCATCAGCACTTCGTTGTTCGTGCGCTGGTTCTGGCTTTGCTTGCGGATGTAGGTCTGCACCTGGTCCCACCACGGCGCAACAGGATCACCACCGTCGACGCGGATGAGCGCGTGGATCGAATAATCCTGGATGCCGGCGGTAACGCTGATGTCGAGCGTCTTTAATTCCGGATCGGTTTTGATGACGCGCTCGAGCTCCGTGCGCTGGTTGCGCGGATGCGTGCGCAGCAGGTCGATGCTTTTGATCCAGTCGCCCGCGAGATAACCGTCGTGGTTGTAAACGTTGCGGAGCAGGCGACGGATCTTGTTGTCGTCGTCGATCTTCACGAGCTCGCCTTTGATCATCACTTCGGGTTTCTCATCGAGCAGCAGCTGTTCCAGCTCGATGCCCAGCGATGACGCTTTGAGCATACCGCAGTTCAGCGGCGAACCTTCGACGATGTGAAGGTCGTGCACGTGCGAGATGTATTCTTTACTCGAGTCTTCCGTCAGGTGACCGTGACTCTGGATGTGCACGAAGAAACGAACGGGCCGGTTCACATCGTGGCTCTGGCGCAATTCCTGTTCGATCGTACGCTTGATGTCCATGATGACATCCGGCGTGACGAAAGAACCCGCAGCGCGGATCGTGTGATAATCGACGTCGATTCCTTTTGCGCGCCATTCCGCGGAAACATGGCGGACAGCGTCGAGATGAATCTGGGAAAGGTCGCGGGCATCGGCGCAACCGAGCAGGATGTGCACTTCGTGTGCGTGTGTGTGCGGCATACGTGGTGAAATTACGAAACGATTAATTACGTGGTTCGCTTCCTTCCGGAAACGGCAGCAACAGATCGTGAGCGGACGTTCTTTGCTGCGTGGAGCGCACAAAAATACAAAGGAATTTATTGTGGAAAATTTTGCCCGGTGAGGAAATTAATTCACGCACGATCCACACCAAAGAATTTCCATCAAAGAAGTTTCGTGTTGCGACAAGGGGTTTCACGGCATCGCGCTGCTGGTGTGGTTTTTGTCTTCTTTTCGCAGAACTGTTTCGTGCGGCATGCTTCATTCTACGTCCTGCTGTATTTCTTTCTCATGGCCTTGCTTTGCAGGGCTGTTCCTGTTATGCTTTTCTGCAACGCAACTAAAAGCGCAGCCATCGTGGGACTGGGCTGTGGGCGAAGGCGCGGGCAGCGAGCAGGAAGGCAACGCGGTGGCAACGGATGAAAATGCGAATGCGTACGTCACCGGCTTTATTAAAAACAACGTCAGCTTCGGCAGCTATAATGTCAATGCCGTAGGCGGCGAAGATATTTTCATCTGCAAATACAATTCGTCGGCCGTCGTGCAATGGGCCATCGGCGCAGGAGGCAATAACGACGATGAAGGCGAAAGCATTGCCGTCGATTCTGCAGGCAACGTTTACATCACCGGGTTTTTCATGGGCACTGCAACGTTCTTCGGTTCGCCGAACATCGTGCTGACGTCGTACGGCGCAAAAGATATTTTCATTGCGAAATATTCTGCCGCGGGAGTTTTGCAGTGGGCAAAAAAAGCAGGAAGCAACGGCGACGATATCGGCTACGGCATCTGCACGGATGGAACCAACGTTTATATCACCGGCGGATTCAGGGGCACAGCCACGTTCGGTTCACTTTCGCTGACGACAGCCGGGGCGGAAGATATTTTTATCGCGGCTTACAGTGCTTCCAGCGGAACGGAAGTGTGGGCGCGGCGCGGCGGCGGAACTCCGAATGACGAAGGACACGGCATTGCTGTCGACAACAGCGGCGTTTATGTCACCGGTTATTTCGGCAATGGCAGTTGTTCTTTTCAAAATCAAACCGGGACATTGACAAGCAATGGCGGCGAAGATATTTTTCTCGTCAAATACGATCTCAGCGGCAGCGGCCAATGGATACGGCGCTCAGGCAGCAGCGGGAACGATCGCGGAAACGGCGTCAGCACGAACGGAACGCTTCTTGGGCTCGCCGGTTATTTCGGCAACACGATCAGCTTCTATAACAGCAGCGGTCCTGCAGTTGCGACGCTGAACAACGCGGCTGTCGAAGATGCACTCGTGGCCTGCTACAATGCATCGAACGGAAATTACAGCTGGGCCATTTCAGAAAACGGAAGCGGCACCGATCGCGCGACAGGAATTGCCGTGACTTCCGACGGCTACTTTTTTACGGCGGGATATTACCAGGGCACACTACCCTTCGGCAGCGGTCCGTCCGTCACGTCGAGCCAGCAGGATCCTTATGTGACGGCTTACGATGCTACCGGAATTTTTTTGTGGGGCAAGCGCGCCTACAGCAGCGACAACAACAATGACCTCGCCATGGGCATTGCGGCCGTCGATCGTACAGTGCAATATGTTGCCGGTTATTATCAATCGACGCCGCTGTGGTTTGATTTCAACCAGATTTCTTCTTCGAGCAACAACGATATTTTCACCGCGCGTCTCGAATGCATGATCACGCTGGCGAATGCGGGACCGGATCAGAACCTCTGCTCGTCGTCTGCAACACTAGCCGGCAACCAGGCCGTTTACGGAACAGGAACCTGGTCGCTGATCTCAGGAACCGGAACGATCCTTTCTCCAACTTCGCGCAATTCCGTAGTGACGGGTTTATCGCCGGGCAATAATATTTTCCAGTGGACCATTTCCACCACGACCTGCGGCTCGACTGCCGACACGGTGATCATTCACGTCGATGCCAACCCGACGACGGCGAATGCAGGAACGGATCAGCAGCTTTGTGTTTCTTCCGCGGTGCTGAATGCGAATCCCGTGGTCACCGGCAGCGGAAGCTGGGCGCTGGTTTCCGGAACAGGAACGATCGCATCCCCGAATACAGCGTCGAGCAACATCAGCAATTTGTCGGTCGGCGCAAATGTTTTTCAATGGACCACCAGCAACGGCGTTTGTCCGTCTTCCATCGACAGTGTAACGATTTACGTGGATGCAATGCCGACTCCCGCGAACGCCGGTAATGACCAGACGATCTGCAGCTCTTCCGCAACGTTGTCCGGGAATACCATCAGCACCGGTGCAGGCAGCTGGTCGTTGGTTTCCGGAAGCGGAACAATTTCTTCGCCTTCTTCTCCGAACGCATCGATCAGCAACCTCGGCATCGGCGCCAACGTTTTTCAATGGACGAGCAGCAATGGCGCTTGTCCTTCTTCTTCCGACAGCGTGACGGTGTTCGTCGATGCAAATCCTTCTCCTGCTGTCGCCGGTCCGGATCAAACGATTTGTTCTGCGATCACGTTGCTTGCTGCGGATACGCTGATGACCGGCAGCGGCCAATGGTCGTTGATTTCCGGCACGGGAAATTTTTCGAATGCCAATGCGATCACCACGAACGTCAGCGGACTATCGTCGGGCGCCAATACATTTCAATGGACCTGCACGAACGGCGTTTGCCCGGTGTCCGCGGATACGATCACGATTTTTGTCGATGACAATCCGACACCTGCGAATGCGGGAGCCGATCAGCTGATCTGTTCTTCTTCCGCCACCTTCTCCGGCAACACGATCACAACCGGCATCGGCTTGTGGACGCTGCTCTCGGGCACAGGAATTATTTTATCGCCGAATTCACCAACTGCGAACGTCAGCAATCTTTCCGTCGGCCCGAATATTTTTCTCTGGACGATCATCAACGGCGTTTGCCCTGCATCGATCGATACCGTCAAAATCCAGGTGGATGCAAATCCCACAACGGCATTTGCAGGGCCCGATCAACAGCTCTGCGCTTCTTCGGCGACTGTAAGCGCCAATCTTCCGCTGATCGGCACCGGGCAATGGTCGCTGCTGTCCGGTTCCGCTACGATCGTTTCGCCGAATGCGGTAACAACGAACGTCACGAATCTTTCGCCGGGCGTTTCCGTGCTGCAATGGACGATTACGAATGGCGTTTGTCCTTCCTCTTCCGATCAGCTGACAATACAAGTCGATGCGATGCCCGATGCAGCGAACGCAGGAGTCGATCATCTTGTTTGTGAAACGAATGATACGCTCAGCGCAAACATCCCGGTAACCGGAACCGGAAATTGGTTCACGATCGGCACGACAGCGGTGCTCGGCAATCCGAATGATGCTGCGTCGACGGTGAGCAATCTCGTGAGCGGAAGCAATTTTTTCGAGTGGGTGATCACGAACGGCGTGTGTCCTTCTTCGCATGATACGATTGAAATTTTTTACACGCCTGCGCCTTCACCAGCAGTTGCGGGAGCAGATATCGCCGTGTGCGGAACTGTTGCCACGCTGTCGGCACAAGCGCCGGCGATCGGGCAGGGGCACTGGACGAATCTTTCCGGCACCGGAACATTTATCGATTCCACTTCAGCGACCACGGCAGTGACGAACCTGGCGGACGGCGATTTTTATTTCACGTGGACGACGACGAACAGCTATTGCACGTCAACGCCGGATACGGTGATGGTCGCTGCATTTTCTCCGCCGTCGATCGCTGTTGCAGGAACCGATCAGCTGCTGCACACGCCGTTTGCGCAGCTCGACGGAAATCTTCTCTATACCGGAACAGGAACGTGGCTGGTGCTTGCCGGCAACGGCGTTCCGGAAAACCCGCACGATCCGCATACGAGAGTTGAAAATCTTTCTGTGGGAACGAACGTGCTGGTATGGCAGGCTTCGAACGGCGTATGTCCGACGAATGCTGATACGGTTGTTATCGTGCGGGAATCGTTGATCATTCCTTCCGGTTTTTCTCCGAACGGTGATAACACGAACGATCGTTTTGAAATCAACGGCCTGCTCGAATACAACGGCGTGTCGCTGGAAGTTTTCAATCGCTGGGGCAACCGCGTCTATCGTTCCGATGATTACCGCAACGACTGGAACGGAACCGGCTCGCAAGGCGAAATGCTGCCCGACGACATTTATTATTTCCTGCTCGATGTTCCCGGCGATCAAACCTATACCGGCTACATCGCCATTAAACGTACGCTGCAATGAAAAAACTGCTCACGCTGCTTTGCTGCTGTTCGATGTTGCCGCTGCTGTCGCAATTCAATCCGTTGCGCAGCCAGTACATGTCCGATTGGTTATCGGTGAACCCGGCTTACGCTGGCGACGCCGGTGCATTGCGCGCGACTGCTTCTTACCGCCGTCAATGGATGGGATTCAAAGGAGCGCCGGAAACATTTTCATTCGACCTGCACACACCGCTGCGCAATCCGCATTTCAACGCGGGCATTCTCGCTTCGCAGGATAACATCGCAGTGCTGCATCGCACGACGGTAGCGCTGGTATATGCGTACCGTTTTCATTTGCCGCATTTTTCATTTGCCGCCGGCGTAAGTCCGGGTGTGATGCTCGATCGCAACAACTGGAACGAGATCGTTACCACCGATCCCGGTGATGCGGCTTTCGAAGGCGTGATGCAGCGCCGTGTTTCGTATCTCGCAGCGTTCGGTTTGCATGCGAGCGGCGATCGCTTTTTCTTCGGCGTCAGCAGCTGGGCGATGTTCCCGAAAGAATTTTCTCCGTCGATGAAACAGCAGCCGTGGATGGCGTATGCCGGTTATCGTTTCGGCAGAACGGAAAATATTACGGTAACGCCGTCGGTGCTCGGTCGCATGATTCCCGGCGGTGAATGGCAGCTCGACGCGAATGTGCTGGTTTATTTCCAGGGCCGCATCGGAGCAGGCGTGTCGTACCGGATGAACGATGCGGTGGCCGGCATTATCGACGTGCGCGTGAACGAACAATTTCACTTCGGCTATTCCTACGATCTCTCCGTCTCGCGCCTCGAAGGTTACAATTCCGGTACGCACGAAGTTTCGCTGCGTTACGATTTCAGCTACACTATTCACACGCCAAGTCCGCGCAATTTATGATGCGAAAATTTCTTCCGCTCGTTTTGTTGCTGCCACTCTGCGGAGCGGGACAGGTAAGCTGCGTTTCGCCGGGAATGCTTTTCTGCGATACGAATTGCACGACGTGGATCCGTTTGCCGGGTAATTCCGATGCCTCGGATTTCAGCGTGTCGTCGTACGGAAAAGGATTTGTGTTCACTTCTTCGCGGAATTCGGATTTCGCTGTGCAGCATCATTCTGCCGATCCGCAGGCGCCGCTGCTCGACCTTTATTATTTCGAGAAAAAAGATTCGCTTTCTTTCACGCATCCGCATCCGCTCTCGCCGCTGAATTCGAAATACAACGACGGTCCCGCCTGCTTTTCTTCCGACGGCAACGAAGTGATCTGCACGCGCAGTAATGCAGCGACGGGAACATTGCAATTGTTTTGCAGCCGGCAGCACAATGGAAAATGGTCGGAGCCGGAGCTGCTTTCCTTCTGCAAAACGGGAAACAATTACGTGCATCCTGCGTTCGCCGGCGACAGCCTGCTGTTCTTCGCTTCCGATCAGCCCGGCGGTTCTGGAAAGATGGATCTCTGGTATGCGAAGCGAAACGGCGAAGGATGGGCTGCTCCGGTGAATGCCGGTAATAAAATCAACAGCAGCGCCAACGACGAATTTCCGTTTTGCTCGGCGTTCGGCAATCTCTACTTCAGCAGTGATCGTCCCGGCAGCCAGTCGCTCGACGTGTACGTGCTGCACCTGCGCGACAGCCTCTGGTGTGCTCCGGCAAAGTTGGGCGAGCCGTTGAATTCGACAGCGGATGATTTCGGTTTCTGGTGCTCCAAGGAAGAAGACGAAGGTTTTATTTCTTCCAACCGTGAGAAGGCCAATGACGATTTGTATTACTTCCGTTTGAAATGGCCTTCCGCAACGGCAGCCGACACGCTGAAAAAAGCAGAGCTCTGCTACACTTTTTTCGAAACGGCTTCGATGACGACCTGGGATACGGTAGCGCTCGCTTATGAATGGTCGTTCAGCGATGGCGAAAAAGCGCGCGGCCTCGAAGTGAAAAAATGTTTCGACACACTCGGCGTTTATCACGTCGACCTGAATATCGTTGACGCAAGTTCCGGCGAAATATTTACCACCGAAGTCAGCTACGAGCTCGATATTTCACAACCGAACTTCATCGATATGATTCTTCCCGATAGCGTCAACGCTGGCGAGCCGTTGAAGGTAGATGCGCTGCATTGTACTGCCGCGGAAGGCTGGACGGTGACGCCGGTGTGCGTGGATTTCAACGACGGTTATCGCTCGGGAGGAGGAACGGCGTCGCATGTGTATCGTCGCGCAGGAAATTATTCGCCCTCCGTTTTATTTCTCGTGAAAAACAATGCGGCAGGAACCGTGGAGTACCGCCGTGTCATCAAAACGTTACAGGTAACACAACCCTTATGAAGAAAACGATCATAGTACTGCTTTCTTTTTTTGCTTTCGTTGCAATGAACGCACAGCAGGCGCCGGCCACCGAGCAGGGATTTCCGTATCTCGTGACGTTCGGCAACAAGGCGGACAAATCCTGGGGCGATGATGATTTCGTGCAAACGTTCTTCTTCGCCGTTCCGCAATCGTTCAACCAGCCGGTGTACATCCGCGTTTACGATCCCGATGCAGGAGGAACGATCGACGAAAACCGCGGCGGCTTTAATACGAAGACGCGCTTCACGGTATACGGCGGACCGGGCGCGCATTCCAATCCCGACGCACGCAAGCAGGATCCGGTCGGCAATTTCCGCAGCGGCGTTCAGCTTGCTGCCAAAACATTCGGCAACGATGCGAATTACGACGGCAAGTGGTACACCTTCGGTCCGTTCAGCCCGATCGAAGGCGAATTGCAGCCCGAATTCGGCGGCTATCTTTTCAAGATCATCATCGAAGGTCTCGAAGGCGACGACGGCAATCTCTACAAAATGTTTTTGTCGTCGAAGAAAGAAGAGAACCTCGAAGTGGAAGGCGGCAATACGTTCACGTATGAATTTACGCTGCGCCTTCCCGACCAGGTCGGTTCCGTTTGTCACCTGTACCCGTTCGTCACGAGCAACGTCGTCGCCGTCAAGACGAGCATTTTCGATTACGATAATGACGGCGTGATCCGCACGGTTTCCGTCGCGAAAAAAGGCGAGCTCTTCTTTCCGCGCGGCGATGGTCTCTGGGGCGATACGACGCATACGATCGTGCGCGAAGAATTCAATACGTCGCTGGATATCCAGTTCATCAAGAAGAACCCGGTGCGCAACAACAATATCGCCGTGTACATTACCAACCAGTACGGCGAGCTGCTTCCGTTTTACACCATTCCGATTGGTGGCGTTCCGCGTTACAAATACAGCATCGGTGTAAAGCCCGGAAAATAACCGACACGTATGCGTAACCCTTTTCTTTTCCTGCTGCTGTTCTTCGTGACGGATCAATTCGCGCAAACACCTTTGCTGCGCACCGGCGATTATTATTCGAGCCGCACGTTCAACGAAGAGAACGGACTCAATCAAAAATTTATTTTTTCGATTTCGCAGAATGATAACGGCGTACTTTTTCTCGGCACCGAAAAAGGGCTCGTCAGTTTCAACGGCGATCAGTTCGTTTCGAAAACAAAAGCGGACGGTCTTTCGGAAGATGAAGTCTCCTGCATCTTCACCGACAACCACGACGTGACCTGGATCGGCAGTTTTCACAAAGGCATCAGTCGTTATACGAGAGGCGTGCTCAGCATTCGTGATTCTACCATTCATGAACGCATTGCTGCATTTGCCGAAGATCACAGCGGCGGGATCTGGGGCGCGTGTGATGGTCGTGGCGCCTTCTGCATTCCGCGCTCGGATAAGCAGCCGGTGTTTGTGGAGGGCGGAACGACGATCACCGGGCCGATGGCGTTCGATTCGCTGGGACAGCTGATCGCGGCAAATGCGTTCGGCCTCGGGATTTATTCCTGCTCGGGCACCAACATCTCGCTGCAAACGACGCTTCCTGAAACGCAAGGGAAAAAAGTAGACGCGCTTTGCATCGGGAAACTCTACGGCCGCGAAGTGCTGATCGCCGGTATTGAAAACGAAGGCATGTGGATCTACGTGCATGAAAAAAATAAATACCAGCCGCTGGTGTTCATCGGCGCGGAGCTCGGCTATTCCGATTTTATTTTTTCCGCCATCGCCTGTGATCGGAATAACGACGTTTGGGTCGCTTCGTTCGGAGAAGGATTGCGCCGCGTGCCGGTGAATCATTTGCTGGTGCCGGGACAGGTGGAGAATTACAGCGGCCTGCCGGACGATAACATTCGCTCATTGCTGGTTGACATGGAGAACAATCTTTGGATCGGCACGTTCGGTCACGGGTTGGTGGAACTGCCGGCTTCTGTGTTTCGTTTTTACACACAGCAGAATGGGCTGACGCATCCGGAAGTGCGCTGCGTTACGAAGGACAAGTTGGGACGTTTCTGGCTCGGCAACAACGACGGCATCACGTGTTTTTATAAGGACGGAAAAACGCCGGCGGAATTTTTCGATCAGAAAAACGGGTTCGTCACAGCAGCAGTGAATTGTCTCGAAACAGATTCGTCGGGCAGGATCTGGATCGGGACTTCGCAGGGGATTTTCAGGCTCGATCCGCAATCGCGATCCTTCGAGAATATTTCCGCGAAACACCAGCTCGAATCGAAGAATGTGAATTCGATCACGATCAATAAAACCGGGCTGGTGTTTTTCGGAACGACGGACGGGCTCTACATCTACAATGATTCTTCCGGCGAATTCCGTTATCTCACAACGATGGACGGGTTGATGCATAATAATATCCAGCATCTTTTTTCCGACAAGTACAATAACACGTGGATCTCTTCTGCCGGAACGCCGCCGTATTTCATGCGCAATGACGAGATCACCGTTTTTCAGCAGGTGGACAAGCTGCGCGGTTACAACATCAACGGCGTGTGCGAAGACAGTTCCGGCACGTACTGGATCGCTTCCGACGGCGACGGTGTTTTCGCTTACAACGGGGAAAGCTTCCGGCAGTACAATACGGCGAACGGGCTCCGCAACAGTAATTGCCTTGCGGTGACGGCCGATACATCCGGCGTGATCTGGGTGCTGCATCGCAACGGGATCAGCATGAAGTTTCCGGGCGATACCGTTTTCCTCGCGTTGAACGGCGTCGAGAACCGCATGTTTTACAACATCAATCCGGCGGTGTACCAGGACAACGATCACGTGATTTATTTCTGCTCGGCAAATGGATTGATCGAAATTCTTCCGCAGCACCGTTCGTACCTGCGAAGGTTGCCGCATCTTTCGCTGGCGCATTTTTTTGTCAATGGAAACGAGCAGGTCATTCGTCCGCAGTATTCGTTCGGGCCGGGCGTGTACAACCTCACGTTCGAATTCAACAACATTCTCTTCAGCGTTCCCGGCCGGCCGCCGTTTTATTACCGGCTCATCGGTGCGGACTCCACGTGGCAACAAGTGAACGGGCGCAGCATCATCATTCCGAATTTGTCTTCGGGAAATTACCTGCTGCAGGTTTCGTCGACACCATCGTTCGGTCCGGGCGCGCTCGGGATCGAAGTATTCATCGATCGCCCATTCTATGAAAAATCCTGGTTCCGCTGGATGGTCGTGTTCAGCGCGCCGCTGTTCGTGATCCTGCTGATCCGTTTGCAGACCTTGTCGCTGCGTAAAAACAACCGGCGATTACAGGTGCTCGTCACGGAGAAAACCGCTTTGCTGCAGGAAGAGAAAGAAGCGGTGTCGCGCATCAACGCAGAACTGCAGAGCAAGAACAAGGACATCACCGATTCGATCCACTACGCCGAACGCATCCAGCTGGCGATCCTGCCGGACATCAGCATCCTGAAAGAACAATTTCCGGAAAGTTTTATTTTCTTTCTGCCGCGCGACATCGTCAGCGGCGATTTCTATTGGTTCGCGCAGAAAGACGATCTGTTCATCACGGCTGCGGTCGATTGTACCGGCCACGGCATTCCCGGCGCGTTCATGTCGATGATCGGAAGCACGCTGCTCAATAAAATCGTGTTCGATTACAACATCACGAAGGCTTCGGAAATTTTAACGCAGCTCGACCGGGAAATTACCGCGTCTCTTCATCAGCGAAGTGAAGATGCGACGCACGACGGAATGGACATCGCGCTGTGCGTTTTCGACAAAGGCAAGAAGCAGGTTGCATTCGCAGGAGCGGGAAGGCCGCTTTATCTCGTGCGCCACGGCGAAGTGCTGATCTTCAAATCCGCGAAGGCAGGAATAGGAGGAGGGATCCCGGTGTCGCTTGCGAATTATTCGGAAGAGATCATTCCGCTCGAAGAAAACGACATGCTGTATATTTTCTCCGACGGCTATTGCGATCAGTTCAGCGAAGCGTTCGGTGTGAAATTTTCTTCACGGCGTTTGCGCGAGCTGATCGCGACGATCGGTCATCTCAGCGCGCAGGAACAGCACAAGATTATCCGCGAAACGTTTTTCAAATGGAAAGGCAACGAGCTGCAGTTCGACGACGTGCTGATGATGGGAATGAAGATTAGTCGGGAGTTTTGATTTGGGAGTTCGGAGCTTCTCATTTATCTAAAACTCCGAACTCCCGACTCCAAACTATTCAGCGAACAAATCTTCCACCGAAGCAGGCTGCTCTTTTTCGCGCCAGATGAAATCTTTCAGGATCGCTTCTTTTGGCGGAAGATCTTTCGGCGGATAGAGGATCGCGTCGGGTTTGTCGTAGAAAGTGATCGACTGCACTTCTTCGTCCTGCACGTAAATCGTCAGGCGGCTGCAGTCTGCCCGGTTCACACCGATCATCACGTCCTGGTCTTTCGCGTAATACAGCGTTTGGCCGTTTCCTTCGACGTAAATCTTGTAGAGATGATTGTCTTTGAAATAGCCGGTGACGTGCTTGCCTTTGATCTGGTTGAAACGCGAGGAATCTTCTTTCGATGCGATGAACGCGTTTACATCCATGTCCATGCGCATGATCTGCCCGTGCGACGTTTGCAGGTCGACCGTCTTCGCCGTCATCTGGCTTTCGCCCGACCACAGGATCGGCGCGCCGAAAAGATGCATCGTCGAATCGACGGATGTCCACGAGAGCGAATCGCATTTTCCCTGCAGGTCGGGTTTGTAAAAACGAACGTTGCGGTAGGCGAGCACCACCTGCTGCGTTTTCTCGACGGAATCTTTCGGCAGCTTCTTGTTCTTTTTGTCGTTGACGAAAGTACTGTCGTGCACGACGATCGACTTCAGCGTGTCCGCATGCAGGAAGAGTGAATCTTTATCGAACGACTGGATGTACAGCGCGTGCCCGGTGACGAGCGAAAGATCCTGCTGATCGTAATGCACCGCGAGGTCGCCGCGAATGGTCACGTCCTGCGCCGTATCGATGATCTCGACGTTGCGGATCGCTTTGCCGACGCCGGTCTTGCGATTGTACCAGATGCTGTCGCCTTTCAGCTGCTGCTCTTTCGTGACGATGACGGCGTTTTTCTGGAACTGGCAAACGTCGGCGTTCGTATCGTAAAAGCCGTTCTCGCAATAGATCGTATTCGAATTGTTCGTGGCTTTGATCGTCGTCGGCCCGTGGAAGTACGCGACTTTCGACACCGGCCCGTACACGAGCGTATCGCAGGTCATCGTGTACTGCGGGTTCACCAGCACGACATTTTTCTTGAAGGAAAACGCTTTCGCTTCGGTGGAGTAAATGCCGACCTGGCTGGTGAGCGTGTTCTCTTTGCTGATGATCTTTCCCCCGGTGACGTAGCTCGCGGTTTTCGCGTTCATGTCGTACGAGATCGCATCGGTCACGACGTTCATGTCGCCGTCGGTCATGCGCACGTTTTTCGTCAGGTCGGCGCGACGCGTATTGCCGTCGTACACCAGCTGATCGCCCCACACGTTGATGGAGTCGCCCTGGCTGATGTGTACGTGGCCGTATGCTTCGAGCGAATTTTTTTCCTGGAAGAAATGTGCGCTGTCGCAGGTCATCAGCACGCCCTGGTGCTCGAACTGCACGTCACCGATGAGGCGCTGGTATTTTCCTTTGCCGGTTCCCTTGAGCGAATTCGCATGCTTGAGGTTGATCAGCTTTCCGCCCGGCGCCGGCGTTTGCGCGGGAAGCACGAACGGCAGCATCGCCAGTAAAAAAAGCAGGACAACAGGTGGGCTCAGCAGGCGCATGGCGGTTGGGGCGGCACAAGGATTATGCCCACACCTCGTTCCTTAACAAAGTTTGGGTGCGGTCGGGACCTACCGAAACGATGCTTACGGGAACGCCCGTTTCACGCTCGATAAAGCCGAGATAATCCTGCAGCTCTGCGGGCATCGCCTCTGCAGACGTAATGCCGGTGAGATCGGAATTCCAGCCTTTCAGGTCGACGTAAACCGGTTCGATCTCGGCGTTGCAGATATCGTACGGCAGCTTGTCGGTGACCTGCCCGTTGATTTTGTAAGCGGTGCAGACGCGGATCGTTTCGAATACGCTGAGCACGTCGGCTTTCATCATGATCAGCTCGGTCACGCCGTTGATCATGATTGCGTAACGCAGCGCAGGAAGATCGAGCCAGCCGCAGCGACGCGGACGTCCCGTGGTGGAACCGTACTCGCGGCCCACGTCACGCATGAGCTGTCCGACGTCGTCGAGCAGTTCCGTCGGGAACGGACCGCTGCCCACGCGCGTGCAATACGCTTTGAAAATTCCGATGACGCCACCGATGCGGCTCGGGGCAATGCCGAGGCCCGTGCAGGCGCCTGCGCACATCGTGTTGGAAGAAGTGACGAACGGGTACGTGCCGAAGTCGATGTCGAGCAGCGAACCCTGCGCGCCTTCCGCCAGCACGCGTTTACCTTTCACCAGCGCTTCGTTGATGAAATGCTCGCTGTCGATCAGTGTCAGCGTACGCAGCGTTTCGATGCCGTCGAACCACGCTTGCTCCTGTGCGGAGAAATCTTCATCCGCATTGTGAAACTTCAGCAGCTCGCGGTGTTTCGCCACGAGCTTGTCGTATTTCACGCGGAAATCAGCGGCGTCGATATCGCCGACACGGAGGCCGTTGCGACCGGTTTTATCCATGTACGTCGGTCCGATGCCTTTGAGCGTGGAGCCGATCTTCTCTTTGCCTTTGGAAGCTTCGGATGCTTTGTCGAGGAGACAGTGCGTCGGCAGGATGAGGTGCGCGCGACGCGAAACGAGCAAACGTTTTTTGATGTCGACGCCCATCTCGGTGAGCTTCACGATTTCTTTTTTCAGGATAACGGGATCGATGACGACGCCGTTGCCGATCACGTTGACGGTATTGTCGTGGAAGATGCCCGAAGGGATCGTGTGGAGCACGTGCTTGATGCCGTTGAACTCGAGCGTGTGGCCTGCGTTGGGACCGCCCTGGAAGCGGGCGATGATGTCGTACTTCGGGGTGAGAACGTCGACGATTTTTCCTTTTCCCTCGTCGCCCCACTGGAGACCGAGGAGAACTTCTGCCTTCATAAGTTAGGAGTTGAAACGTGCGACGGCTTCTTCCGTCGTATCCGTTACGGTAAACACTGAATTGAGTTTGGTGACCAGCAGCAGCTCGTGCACTTTGGAAGAAATTCCTGCGATGACGAGATCGCCGCCGTTCTTGCGGGTCTTTGTAAGAATGTTGATCAGCACGTTGAGCCCGGTGCTGTTCATGTATTTGAGCTCGGAAAGCTCGAGGATGATTTTGTTTTGTCCTTCTTCGGAAAGCCGTGTAACCAGGTCCATCAGCTCCTGTGCCTGGTTGCGGTCGATCAGTTCGCCGTAGAGCGCGATTACGGCGACAGGTTCTTTGCTGGTGAGGGTGTGGATAAAGCTCATGACAAACGTTTAGTACCGGTTTTCATGTGTTCACAGCTGCCGTTCTCCGACAATTTTTTGCAGCGTCCGAAAAAATTGAGCGCGTGCGTGGTGATCTCGAAGGCGAGGAATTGCTCCGTCGTTTTCTGGATCTGCTGGATGCGCGGATCACAGAATTCGAAGACCTTGCTGCAGTCCTGGCAGATGAGATGATCGTGCTGTTTGTAAGCATAGGCGCGTTCGAACTGGGCCTGGTTGCGTCCGAACTGGTGTTTGGTCACCAATCCGCATTCCAGTAAAAGTTCGATCGTATTGTACAACGTCGCCCGGCTTACGCGGTACTTTTTGTTCTTCATGTGCACATACAGCGACTCGATATCGAAATGTCCGCCCTGCACGTAGATTTCGTCGAGGATAGCAAAGCGCTCCGGAGTTTTCCGGTGGCCGTGCTGCCCGAGGTGATCGGCAAAAATCTTCTTTACTGTTTCGCGGATATTGACGTCTGACATGTGGCTTTTTGAAGCAGCGTAAAAGTACGAAATTAATGTGCCGGTTTGCGGATATGGCGATGTGTCGATGACGGGCTTTTTCGGCAGGAAAAAAATGAACCACGGAGACACAGAGGCACGGAGAATTGCAAACTCCGTGTCCCCGTGTCTCCGTGGTTAAACTTCGCGGAAAGGAAGTGCGATTAATTCGGGTTGATCCGCTCCACGGCCAGCACGCCGTTCACCTTTCGCAGTTTCTTCATCAGGTTGGTGAGATGCGCAGTATCGTGCACGAAGAGCATGATCGTTCCTTCGAACGTGCCGTCCTGCGTGTCGAAGCTCAGCGAACGCATGTTGACGCTCAGCTCGCTCGAGATAACTTTCGTGACGTTGTTGACGAGACCCACTTCGTCGATGCCGGAAATTTTGATGCCGGCGAGGAACGAGATCTGCTCCTGGCCCGTCCAGCGCGCTTTGACGATGCGGTAAGCGAAGTTCGACATCATCGCCACGGCGTTCGGACAATTGACGCGGTGGATCTTGATGCCTTCGCCGATCGTGATGAAACCGAATACGTCGTC
>CAMLEF010000067.1 GCA_946478675.1 uncultured Flavobacteriales bacterium
GATCACGTCGAACTGTTCCGGGTGCACCACCAGCTTCATGCAGAGGTCATCCACGATCACGTCGTCGGCTTTCAGCTCGGGATACTCTTTCGCGACTTCGTAAAAGCATTCGAGAAAGAGCCCGTCGGTGAGCTTCATGATGTTGGCTTTGTGCCCGCAGGTGATGCGGCGCGCGCCTTTTCTCCGCGCCATCTCGAAAGCGTAACGGTGAACCTGCAACGAACCGGGCCGCGTGATAAACCGGCGACAGAGCGCGACGTCTCCCGTCAGCATGTGCTCGATGCTGCCGTAGGTGTCTTCGATGTTTTCGCGCACCACCGTAATGTCGATCGGGATGCCGGCTTTGCTGAACACCGTTTCCACACCGGCCAGCGAGCGGAAGATGCGTTTGTTCGCATACGTGTTCCAGACTTTGCGCGCGGTGACGTTGATGCTCTTCATGCCTTTTCCTTTGGGCGTTTCCATCGGGCCTTTCAGGAGGATGCCGAGCGATTCCACTTTCGCTTTCGCTTCTTCCGTCATGCCCGACGAGAAGCCGCGTTCGAAAACGGATTTCCCCATTTCCACCGGAACGAATTCCAGCGGAAGGTGTGCTGCGTGGAGGATCTCCAGGACCGCGTCCATGATCTCCGGACCGATCCCGTCCCCTTTTGCGATTGCTATTTGCTGTGTCATAGGTTGTTTTTCGGGACAAAGCTATAAATACTATTCGATATGATAGTAATACTATTACAAATAATAGTTAAAAATCATTTTGGTATATTTGTACTTTTAAATCCTTAACCATTGCTATGGAACTGCAAATCCAGATCCGGATGAACCCGGCGCTTTTTATCCGGGACCCGGAGCAAACGGAGCTCGGCCGGAACATTATCCGCCAGAGCATCCGCATGATCGATGAGCTGGGCTTCGAGGATTTTACCTTTAAGAAGCTGGCGGCGGAAATGGGCACGACGGAGGCCAGCATTTACCGTTATTTCGAAAACAAGCACCGGCTGCTGACGTATATCGTTACCTGGTTCTGGGCGTGGATGGAATACCAGGTCATCTTTTATACGAACAACCAGAAGGACGCGAAGACGAAAATCAATACGATCATCAGCCTGCTCACGTTCCGGCTGCAGGACGAAATTTCATTCACGCACATCGACAAGCAGCAGCTCTTCCGCATCACCATTGCCGAAGGCACGAAGTCGTACCTCACGAAGCACGTGACGGAAGACAACAAGGCCCGCCTGTTCAAGCCGTACAAAGATCTGTGCGCCCGCATCGCCGACGTTTTTCTCGAGCACAGCCCGTCGTATCCGTATCCGCGTTCATTGTCGAGCACGCTGCTGGAGATGGCGCACTGGCAATATTATTTTAAAGAGAACCTGCCTTCGCTGACCGATTTTGCCAAAGACAAAACGCTCGACAGTCTGGTCGATTTCCTGACGCACCTGGTGTTTTCTTCGCTCGAGTCGCGGAAATTACCGGGCAAAGCAGCGAAATGAGAGCATTTTTTTTTCTCTTTGTGCTCCCATTACAGCACGCATGTCGAAATTGAATAAGCTCGAGCGGTTCGCCGAAATGAAAACCATGTCCAACGTGGTGCAGTTCGGCTTTCGCGATTTAGAAAAAGCAGGCCTTCACCCGTTCCGCGGAAAGTGGAAAGAAGAATTTTTCAAGAATGATCATCCGCTTGTGCTGGAGCTCGGCTGCGGCAAAGGCGAATACACCGTCGGACTGGCGCAGCGTTATCCAAAGAAAAATTTCATCGGCATCGACGTGAAGGGTGCGCGCATGCATGTGGGTGCGACGTACGCGTTGAAGAACAATCTTCCGAACGCTGCTTTCCTGCGCACGCGGATCGATTTCATCAATGCGTTGTTCGATGCGGGAGAAGTCGACGAGATCTGGATCACGTTTCCCGATCCGCAGAAGGAGAAGCCGAAGAAACGCCTGACTTCTCCCGGCTTTCTCGCGCGCTATGCACACCTGCTTTCACCCGGCGGCATCATTCACCTGAAAACCGACAGCGTCCTGCTGCACGAATACACGCTCGAAGTCATTGCTGAAGAAGGCCATCACCTCATCGAAGCGACGAATGATGTGTACGGTGACGGCAAAGAGCACGATGAAATTTTAACTACGATCCGTACGACGTACGAAAAGCGTTTCCTCGCAGAAGGCATGAAGATCACCTACGTGTCGTTCCGTCTCAAAGCGGATTACGCCGAGGGAAAAAAAGTATTCCCCATTCACATCGAAGAATAAATCGGGAATTCGGGAATTCGGGAATTCGGAAGTTCGGTCATTCGGAGATTCGGTTAGCAGTAATTACGAATTACCGAATGCACGAATGTCCGAATGTCCTTTTTCAGTCCCCGACTTTCGGGAGCGACCAGCTTTTGTAGACGGCGAGAATGCGCACAACGATCACGACGGCGATGCCGGTGAATGCGGCGATGTTGCCGTGTACGTCCAGGTAGAGCAACGTCACATACACGGCGGCTCCTGCGAGACAAGCGGTGGCGTTAATTTCTGTCCGGAAAATGAGCTGCAGTTCATTCAGCAGCGTGTCGCGGATGACGCCGCCGAAGACTGCGGAGAACATGCCGAGGATGAGCGCCGCCAATGGATTGACGTCTGCCGCGAGTGATTTCTGCGTGCCGAGGATCGTGTACAGCCCGATGCCGATCGCGTCGAAGAGGAGCATGGTGCGCGTGAGCTTCAGCAGTAATTTTCTTGCGCCCACCGCAAAGAGCACACCCACGCCGATCGCAATGATGTAGTTCGCATCGCTGATCCACGCCAGCGGGTGAATGCCGAGCATGATATCGCGAATCGTTCCGCCGCCGATCGCCGTGATGAACGCGATGAACGTGATGCCGAAGAAATCGCGGTAAATGCTTTTGTCGTACGCCGCCAGCGCACCCGACATCGCGAAGAAAAAGACGCCAGCCAGATCGAGCCAATAGGGAACGGTGAGCACGCCGCAAAGTTAGAACATCATTCCCCGCGCACCAACACACGCGCAGAAGCATGCAGCCGTTCGCCGTCGAGCCGCAGCAGGTAAACGCCAGGCGCAAGATCACCGGTCGCGATGCTGAACTGTTTTTCATCCGACACGCCGCAACGCACGAGCGCGCCATTGCTGTTGTAAAGCGAATATGTCACTGTTGTTTCTTCCTGTGTAATAAAAATACGATCGTTCGCAGGGTTCGGATAAATGGTGAACGCGTTGCTGTTCTCATTCGCAATTCCTGTCGGCTGGATCGTCTGGCAAAGCGTGTCGACACGGCAGCCGTTGCTCACCGCAAGACAAATCGTATACGGCGGTCCGAACGGATACGTGTGCGTTCCATTGGGACCACCGGGCGTAAACGTGTTGCCATCGCCCCAGCTCCAGGAAGTCACCGTCGTATCCGTCGCGGTAAACTGCACGGTATTCGCCGCAATGATCGAAGCGGTGAATGCAGCGGACGGGGAATACACTTTCGTATTCCACACGCTCATCGAATCGAGCACGGTTGTCGCGGCAATGTTTTGCAGGAACGTCGCTTCGTTCTGCGTGAGCCCGCCGTAATAATTCAATCCGACCGGGCTTTGCCGGAAGATCGTTGCGTAAAATGTGCAGGCGGTGAGATACGATCCGTAAAGGCTCGGATGACTTTCATCGGCCTGGTAAAGATCGAACGCGGGATTCGTCGCAATGCAATTCTGCCATGCAATTCCAGCCGGCGCAACGACGGCATGATTGTCATACGCCATTTGCAGGTAACGTCCGCGCAGCTGCGATTGCATGCCGGCATACGTGCACACGGGCGGATACGCCGCACAGTTCGAAGCGTCGCCGTTTTTTCTTCCCCACGTCATGTAAAAAACGGTTTGCGTGCAGCTGTCGTTGACGTGGATAAGGCTGTCGAGCAAACGTGCGTACGGAAAAACATTCGCCTGCACGTACGGCGTGTCGAGCGAAGGCTCCTGGCTCTGCGCCTGCAGCACGACGTAATCCCACGGCAGCTGGCTGATCTTCGAAAGCGTGGTCGCATCCTGCGAATGCAATTGCAGCGTATAACCGCCGGGCGTGTTCGCATCCCAGCTGATCGAGTCGCCGCCGGCACGTGCGAGTTGCGCCACGAGACCGGGAAGATTGTTGACGGCGGTGTACGAATTGCCGAGGAAGAGCACGTGCTTTACCTGTTGCGCGGAGAGAAGCGCAGGCAACAGCAACGCAGCGAGGAAGAATTTTTTCACCACTAAAAATAAGAAATCCCCCGCAGGACGAGCCACGCGGAGGATCCGGGACGTATCGTGATTTGTGCCCGCGGCCCGGCGGCAGGCATGGATTCCTACCACCAGAACTTGGCATGCTGCACACCGGGCGCGGGTTGACAAATGATTTTGCTACGAAGCCATCGACGTCACCTTGCGCGTCATCGTGGGTACTTCATTGGCGTCGTAAAAATTCACCACGCCGGTTTCCACGTCGTACATCGCGCCGACGATGCGGATCGTGCCGGATTTCTCCAGATCGCGCAGGATGCTGCTGCGCTGTCGGATCGCATCGGCGGAGATCAACACGTTTTTCGCGGCAACGCGATCGACGAATTCATCGGTGGCGTTTTGCGTTTCCGAGAAGCTGCTGATCGCCGGGCGAAGCTTGTCGAGCAGCCCGGTGAGATGGCCCATTTCCACTTTCGCCACCGCGCCTTTCACCGCGCCGCATTTCGTATGGCCCAGCACGATGATGACCTTCGATCCCGCGACGTTGCAGGCGAATTCCATCGAGCCGAGAATGTCTTCGTTCACGACGTTGCCTGCTACACGTACGGAGAAAATATCGCCGAGGCCCTGGTCGAAGATGAGCTCTGCGGACGTGCGCGAATCGATGCAGCTGAGGATCGTCGCAAACGGGAATTGTCCTTCTTTCGTTTCGTTCACCTGCTGCAACAGGTTGCGATGAAATTTCAGGTTGTTCACGAAGCGCTCGTTGCCTTCCTTCAGCAAACGCAGCGCATCGTCCGGCGTGATCAGGTCCTGCGCTTCACGGTTGAGAATCCGCATGATCTTTCCGTCGTTGCCGGTCACGTTATTGTACAGCTGCTTCGTTTGTCCCGCGATGAATTTTTGTCCGCGGATCATGTTACGCACGAGCGCATTCCTTCGCAGCATCGTGAAGCTGCCCGAAGCCGGCTCGTATTTTTCTTTCAGGCCGGTCGTCGTGACGTGAATGGTTTTCTGCGGCGCGGTGATCGTTTTGAATTCGCGGATAATTTCCAGCACGTCTTCATCCACGTGAACCGTCGAAGCAGCGTTGATGTTGACGGTGGAATTTTCCGGCAAATGATCGAGCATGACTTTGATGCTGGCGCGGCTGAGAAAAGAAACTTCCTGCGCAAGCGTGATGACGATGTGATCGCCGTTCTCGAATTCTTCACGATGGAAAAAGTACGAGCCTTTCATGTTGATGCGCAGGATGAGGATCGCCGCCACGCTCATGCCGATCGCCACGCCGGTGAGCAGGTCAGTGAATACGACGGCGAGCACCGTGATGATGAACGGCAGCCACTGGTGCCAGCCGCGCGAGAACATGTCGCGGAAGATGGAAACCTTCGCCAGCTTGTAACCGGTAACGAGCAGGATCGCCGCCAGCACCGCGAGCGGAATGCGGTTGAGCAATCCCGGCAGCAGCGCTACGCAGGCGAGAATGAGAAGACCGTGTGTGATCGTGGCGATTTTCGATTTTGCGCCGGCATTCAGGTTGGCCGAGCTGCGCACGATCACCGAAGTGACAGGCAATCCGCCGAGCAGTCCGGCGAAAAGATTGCCGAGGCCCTGCGCTTTCAGTTCGCGGTTCGGCGAAGTAACGCGGCGTTCCGGATTGAGCTTGTCGACCGCTTCGATGCACAGCAGCGTTTCCAGTGAAGCGACGATCGCGATGGTGAAGCCGGTGATCCACACTTTCGGGTTGCTGATGAAACCGAAATCGGGGAAATGAAACAGCGCGGCGAATTCACCGGCTGTTTTCGCTGCGGGAATCGTCACAAGATGTTCGGGTCGCAGCACGAGGCCGGGCATTCCGGCGCGCCACCATTCGTTGAGCAGCGTGCCTGCCACAACCGCTACGAGCGGGCCGGGAAGAAACGCGATCTTTTTCATGAACGGTTTTTCCCAGAGAATAATGATCGACATGGCGACGAGCGCGATGATCATTGCGCCGAGGTCGATGTGATAGAACGGCTGAAGCAGCGTGGAGAGCGTGTTGTGCCCGTCGGGTTGCAGGAAGAAGAAATCGCCTTCCGTGTCTTTGTCGTAACCGAACGCATGCGGAAGCTGTTTCAGGATGATGATGATCCCGATGCCGGTGAGCATGCCTTTGATCACGTTCGAAGGAAAATAATTGGCAATGACACCGGCTTTCAGGAAACCGAGCGTCAACTGCAGCACGCCTGCGATCACGACAGAAAGCAGGAACGCATCGAAGGACCCGAGCGAAGTGATCGCTGCCAGCACGACAGCGGTAAGTCCGGCCGCAGGACCACTTACGCTCAGGGAAGAATTACTGACGAGGCCGATCACGATACCTCCGATGATGCCGGAGATAAGCCCGCTGAACAACGGTGCGCCGGAAGCCAGCGCGATGCCGAGGCACAGCGGGACAGCGATGAGAAAGACGACAAGGCCTGCCGGAAGATCTTTCCGGAGATTGGAAAAAATGGATTTAGACATTTGAAAAAGTTGGAAATGGTTCGACAAGGCGGAACTTCTCCGCGAATAATTACAGCCGCACGCAGCAGGACACACGTCCGCCGGGGCAACTAGTCAGCAGGAAAAATTATGCGCGGTCGGGCGGGGGAGACTCGACAGGAAGGTGGGCGGAATAACCGGGAAGGGAAACATTCGCCGGTTGAATTTCCACGCCGTGGTCGAACAGGCGCTGGCTGGCCATGAAATCAGTCAGCCACAGGGAAAGATGGTCTTCGCCATCGGTAAATTGCTTTTTGGAAACGGGGGAGCCGTGCGCGATCTCTTCTTCGATCAGCTGCACGTTCACGTTGCTGCTGCACCAGAGGTAATTCACGCTCGTAAGCGCGATACAGCCGATAAAGACCGTCAGGAAAAACAGGTGGAGCAGATTCCGTTTCACGGTGCAAAACTAACAAGTTGCAGAAAAACACCTGCAGGGTGATTGTTAAGTTAAGCAAAAAGCAAGGGCAGCCATTTTTTGCAATGCATATAAGGAGCTGAAAACAAACTCAAAACGAAGAAAAGTTAAACGAAATGTAAAAATTAACACAGAGTTAATCTGAGAGTAACCAGTCGTTAATGCTGCAAGGGTTCTTTTGTGGCGTAAAATAATTGTTAACCAAACTACATGCCTATGAAAACGCTACGACTCGTACTCGCAGCCAGCCTGATGGTCACCACCGCCATTGCGCAACAGGATACCGCAAAAAAAGCGGAGTTCAAGCCGTCCGGTAAAGTATGGGGATATGCCTTCGGGGATTATTACTATAAAATGCACAACGACTCCCTGAATCGCGGCAACCTCCAGTACTCCAACCTCCCGGAAACGAACAACGCTTTTGAGTTCCGCCGGGTGTACCTGGGCTACGATTATAACATCAGCGAGCGTTTCGCTACCGAAGTGCTGCTTTCGTACGAAGGCCAGACGACGAGCGACGGTTCCCGCACGATATTCATGAAGGCCGCAAACCTGCGCTGGAAAAATATCTACCACAATGCGGACGCTGTGTTTGGACTGCAGGCCACGCCGGCATTCCCGATGCTTTCGGAAAAGCAGTGGGGATACCGCGCGATTGAAAAAACGATCTTCGACCAGCGCCGCATGGCCTCTTCTGCCGACCTCGGCATCGGCCTGCAGGCACGTATCGGTGATAAAGGCAATGCGGGTTACGATCTGCTCGTGGCGGACGGCTCAGGCACCAAACCCGAAGGCGACATTTTCAAAAAAGCGTACGGTGATGTCTGGGTGAAGCTGCTCGGCCAGAAACTCGTGATCGATCTGTACGGCGACTACGAGCGCACCATGATGACGCCGGCGCTGCATCGTTATAAAGCCAGCGGAAAACTCGCGCTCTTTTATACGACGGATGCAATTACCGCAGGCGCGGAAGTTTTTCTGCAGCAGCAGCATAATTACGCCGTCTACACTGAGCCGCTGACTGCCCGTACGGATACTTCCGACGTGGAAGATTTCGGCGTGAGCGTTTTCGTACGCGGCGTTATTATTAAAGACAAGCTGAACTTCTTCGCGCGTTACGACCAGTTTAACCCGGATCTCAAGTTCAAGCCGGAAGATCTGTATACGACCGGCGGCGCGCCCAACACCGAAATGTTCATCACGGCCGGTGTCGACTATACGCCGCACAAAAACGTGCACATCATGCCGAACATCTGGTACGACGGATTTACCAACCGCACGAAGAACACCAGCGGGCACGTCAAGAGCGATTACGATCTCGTTCCGCGCCTTACCGTATGGTATGTGTTCCGTTAATACTTAATACAAATCTTACCGCGCAATAACAATAAGCTAACAATGTCCGGGGAGATTTGTACCCGGATAACAGAAAGTGAAATAAAAGAAAAAAATACTCTACATGAACTTTACAAAACCTCTTTTCGTCCTCGGTCTCGCCGGTGCATTTTTCTTCGCTTCGTGCGGATCGGGCAACGGTGAAAAATCCGGACAGGATTCTACGGCAGCCAACGATAAAGCGAACGAGATCCTCGGAGCCGGCGCAACATTCCCTTATCCGCTGTACTCGAAAATGTTCGACGAATACAATAAGAAAACCGGTGTTCGCATCAATTACCAATCGATCGGATCCGGCGGCGGCATCAAGCAGCTGCAGAATAAAACGGTCGACTTCGGTGCTTCGGATGCCCCGATGAGCGATGAGGATATCTCCAAATCACCGGGCGCTATCCAGCATTTCCCGACGTGTCTCGGAGCGGTAGTCGTCACCTATAACCTGCCCGGCGATCCGAAGCTGAAACTTTCCCCGGAAGTCGTTGCCGATATTTTCCTGGGCAAGATCACGAAGTGGGATGATGCCCGCATCAAAGCCGATAACGGTGATGCAAAACTTCCGTCACTGCCGATCACCGTTGTGCATCGTTCGGATGGCAGCGGAACGACCTACGTCTTCTCCGATTACCTGAGCAAAGTTTCTTCCGTATGGAGTCAAAAACCCGGCACGGGCAAATCGCTCGACTGGCCCGTAGGTATCGGCGCGAAAGGCAACGAAGGTGTTGGCGGCATGGTCAAGCAGACGCCCGGCAGCATCGGTTACGTCGAGCTCGCTTATGTTATGCAGAATAAAATGGCCGGCGCGATGATCAAGAACAAATCAGGTAATTTTGTCGAGGCGAATCTTTCCTCGATCAGCGCTGCGGCAAACGTTCAGATCCCTGCCGATTACCGCGTTTCGCTGACGAATACGGAGGCTGCCGACGGCTACCCGATCAGCAGCTTTACTTACCTGCTGGTGTACCAGAACCAATCGTACGACAACCGCGCGCAGGCACAGGCGAAAGCCACGGTTGAGCTCATCAATTGGATGATTCACGACGGCCAGGCATTTGCAGAGCCCCTGATGTATGCGCCGCTGCCGGCATCCGTGGTGAAAATGGAAGAAGAGTCGCTGAAGAAAATCACATTCAGCAATCAACCGCTGATGTAACGAGGACGTAATCACTGGTTAACCTGGTTTACGTTGTTTTGATGGGGGCGACTGTCTGAAAAGGCGGATCGCTTCCGTTATTTAAATAAGAATAAATGAATCCGATCTCACTTAAAAGCGCGGCGAAAACACCGGTACTGGAAAATGTCTTCCGGAAATCGTTGATGCTGGCTGCGTTAACGCTGGTCGTCATCATGCTGGCGATCGGCGTGACGATGGTCATCCATTCGATGCCTTCGATCAAAGCGCTCGGACTGGGCTTTGTTTACAACAGCGCCTGGGACCCGGTGGAAGACGAATACGGCGCCCTGCCTTTCATGGTGGGCACGCTCATCACGTCCTTTCTTGCGCTGCTCATTTCGATGCCGTTCTCGATCGCGATCGGGCTCTTCCTGGGTGAATATTTTCCGAAAGGCATTCTCTCTGCCGTCGTCAAGAATATGTTCGAGCTGTTGGCCGGCATTCCTTCGGTCATCTACGGATTCTGGGGCATCTTCGTGCTCGTTCCCATCGTGCGCGATCTTGAGCTGAAATCCGGCGTGCCTCCTTACGGCGTAGGGGTGCTCACGGCTTCCGTCATTCTCGCGGTGATGATCATGCCTTATTCTGCATCGCTGATCCGCCAGGTGATCACGCTCGTGCCGGTCAGCCTGAAAGAAGCGGCCTACTCGCTGGGCGCCACGCGCTGGGAAGTGATCCGCTACGTCGTGCTGCCCAACATCCGCTCCGGTCTTTTTGCCGGCGTGCTGCTGTCGCTCGGCCGTGCGCTCGGTGAAACGATGGCGGTAACGATGCTCATCGGCAACACCCACATTATTCCGAATGGAATTTTCAGCACCGGCAATACGATGGCGAGTGTGATCGCCAATGAATTTACCGAAGCGACCGGTGAGGTTTATTTTTCTTCGCTCATCGAGATGGGGCTCCTGCTGCTCGTCGTGACCACCATTATCAACATGATCGGCCGTCGTATCATTAAACGTTTTTCAAATGGATAAGCTGCTCCGGTTCCGCAATTTTAAAAGCCTTTTCTTCAAAGGCGTGGTGATCGCGCTCACCGCAGCGGCAACGATTCCATTAGTGCTGATCCTCTTCTACATTTTCAGGCAGGGAATTTCCGCCATCAACTGGCACTTCCTGGTCGATCTGCCGAAGCCGGTGGGTGAAAAAGGAGGCGGCATCTATAATGCGCTTATCGGAACGCTGATGGTGATCGTGATCGCGGCAGTCATTGCGATCCCGCTCGGCATTGCGATTGCTATTTATCTCAAGGAAAATCCCCGCACGCGCATGGCGTACTGGACCAGCCTTTGTGTCGATGTGCTGCAGGGAATTCCTTCGATCGTCATCGGCATTATTATTTATCTCTGGATTGTAAAGCCGATGGGCGGGTTCTCCGCGATCTCCGGCAGCCTGGCCCTTGCGCTGATGATGCTGCCTTCGCTGATCCGTTCAACGGAAGAAACGCTGAAGCTCATTCCTGAATCATTGAAAGAAGCTTCGCTTGCATTGGGCGTGCCGTATTACCGGACAATGATGCGCGTGATCATTCCTGCGGGCATCAGCGGGATCATGAACGGCGCGATTCTCGGTATTGCACGTATTGCGGGAGAAACCGCGCCGCTGCTTTTTACCGCGTTCGGCAACCCGTACACGAATTACAATCCTGCAAAACCGGTGGAGACGCTGCCGCACATTATTTTCAACTATGCAACGAGCCCGTATGACGACTGGCACCAGCTGGCCTGGGGCGCGTCGTTCGTGCTGATCGCGTTCATTCTCATCCTGAATATTATAACCAAATTAGCGGAAAGAAAATGGAAAGTACAGTTCTGAATCCCGATGGAGCCGACGTGGTTGCCGGACAGGAAAAAACTGTTGCGGCTCCGACCAAACAACCCGAGCAGATGGATCACGATATCGTATTGAAGGCGGAAAATTTTAAAGCGTGGTTCGGTACCAACCAGGTGCTGAAAGACGTGAACGTCGGCCTCGCCCGTAATAAAGTGACGGCCGTCATGGGCCCGTCCGGCTGCGGAAAAACCACGTTCATCCGCTGCATCAACCGCATGCACGAGCTCACGCCGGATGCGAAAACAGGAGGAAAGCTGCTGCTCGACGGAACAGATGTGCACGACATGAATCCCACGGTGCTCCGTCGCCGCGTCGGCATGGTATTCCAGCGACCGAACCCGTTTCCGACCATGAGCATTTACGAAAACGTTATTGCCGGGTATTCGCTCAACGGGATCCGCCTCTCGCGCCAGGAAAAAGACCAGGTCGTGGAAGAATCGCTTACGCGCTCGGCGCTTTGGAACGAAGTCAAAGACAGCCTGCATAAAAAAGGAACGTTCCTTTCCGGCGGCCAGCAGCAGCGTTTGTGCATCGCGCGCGCTATTGCCATGAAGCCGGAGATCCTGCTGCTCGATGAAGCGACCTCGGCGCTCGACCCGATCTCGACGGCGAAGATCGAAGAGCTCATCTGGGACCTGCGTGAAAAATACACGATCATCATCGTTACCCATAACATGCAGCAGGCCGGTCGTGTCAGCGAGAATACGGCTTTCTTCTACATGGGCGAGCTCATCGAATTCGGCGCAACGAAAGAGATCTTCACCAATCCGAAAAATCCGAAAACGCAGAATTACATCACCGGGCGTTTCGGTTAGACTTTCTTTCTTGTCCTTCAGGCATGGATATTTTAGCCGATCTTTACGACGAGGAATTTTTGAAAACGCTACGGGTCATGTGGCCCGATCCTACAGCTATGTCGCATCTTGATAAAGAATTACACCTGCTCAAGGAAGAGCTGATCGAAATGCACCGGATCGTGCGCTCGCAGCTTTCCAAATGCAAAGTCGCGCTCGAAAAATTCGACACGGACCTGGCGAAAGAAGTCATCTTTAATGAAAAGCGCGTGAATGCGCTCGAGCTGAAGATCGACCGCGACTGTGAAAATATCCTGGCGCTTCTCAATCCCGTGGCGGTCGACCTGCGCTTTATTCTCGCCGCGCTCAAGATCAATTCGAACATGGAACGCATCGGCGACAATGCCGAAGGGATCGCACGCTATGTGCTCGACGTCACGACACCTTTCGATGCGCAGCTGCTCGCCGATTTCGAAGTCAGCCTGATGTACCAGACCGCCTTGTCGATGATTGATGACGCGCTCGAAGCCCTGATCACCGAAGATTCTTCACTCGCGCGAAAAGTGTTCCTGAAAGACGATACGCTCGATGCGATCAATCGCAAAGCGACCGGCCTCACCTTGCGTTACATTCACGAAGGACGACCGGATACGCTGCACTTCCTCAATACACTTTCCATTATCCGCAAGCTCGAACGTGTCGGTGACCAGACCAAGAATGTTGCGGAAGAGATCATTTTCTATCTCGAAGCGAAAGTGCTGAAGCATGGCGCGAAAGGCTGAGCAATAGTTATCCACAATACAAAGCTTCGGTGAATGCCGGAGCTTTTTGATTTTCAGGATATTGGGAATAATTTTACCTGCGTAACAATTCCTTAACATTGGCAGGTTGCAAGGCTGTTTACATTTGCCGAACAATCAAGAAACCTAAACTTAACACCATCACCATGCGACTTGACGGGTTCCTCCAGTTTCTCGTTCCTAAAGACAAAAAGTTCTTCCCCCTTTTCGAACAAGCGTCTGCCAACCTCGTGAAAACCTCCGAAGTATTGGTCGAATTGTCGAATACCGCTGATCCGTCCCGCCGCAAGGAGCTGATCCAGAAAATCGAGCAGCACGAACATCTTGGCGACAATATCACGCACCAGATCTTCAACGAGCTCAGCACGAACTTCATCACCCCGTTCGATCGCGAAGACATCCATGCCCTGGCCAGCGCTGTCGATGACGTGCTCGATTTCATTCACGGCACGGCGAAGCGTCTCGACCTGTACAAAATCCACGAGGTGAACGAACCGATCCACAAGCTTTCCGAGCTCGTGCTGAAAGGATCGATCGAGCTGAACGTGGCGGTGAGCCAGCTGCGCAATATGAAAGACATCAGCCTGATCAAGGAAGCGTGCGTGAAGATCAACAGCCTCGAGAACCTGGCCGACGAAGTGTTCAACAACAGCATTGCGCGCCTGTTCGAAGAAGAAAAAGACGCGGTGAAGATCATTAAGTACAAAGAAGTGCTTTCTGCGCTGGAAACGGCGACGGATAAATGCGAGGACGCTGCGAACGTGATCCAATCCATCATTATCAAAACCACCTGATCCGTTCCGCATGCTTACGATTATCTTCCTGACGATCCTCATCGCGCTGGTGTTCGATTTCGTCAACGGCATGAACGATGCCGCGAATTCAATTGCGACGATCGTTTCCACGCGCATCCTTTCGCCGCGCGTGGCGGTGCTCTGGGCGGCATTTTTCAATTTTGTGGCGCTCTTCATCTTCGGAACCAAAGTAGCCGGTACCGTAGGCAGCGGCATTGTACACACCGAAATTCTCCAGGATGGAAAAGGCGTGTACATGATCATGTCGGCGCTGCTCGGTGCCATCATCTGGGCCTATTTCTTCTGCGCGCGCTTTGGTATTCCCGTCAGCTCTTCGCATTCGCTGATCGGCGGACTGATGGGCGCGGCCATCGTGAAAGCCGGTTTCGGTGCGCTCGTCCTGGATTCCGCCAACGGATTCTTCGGAACGAAAATTTTCGTCACGCTGCTGTTCATTGTCTGCGCCCCCATCATCGGCCTGATCATCGGCTATTTCATCATGGTGCTGACGATGTGGGTTGCAAAAGGTTTTCACCCCGCAAAAACGGACCGCATCTTCCGGGTCGGACAGCTGCTTTCGTCGGCAGCGTTTTCGATCGGCCACGGCGGTAACGATGCGCAAAAAACCATGGGCATTATCGCCATGCTGCTTTACAGCGCGCGCGACATTCCTTTCGTTCACGATTACCTCTACACGTTCAAGGATCTGCAGGGCGGAAAATTCCCTGTTCCCGCCTGGGTGGAAATAATGGCCCTGATCGTCATCTCGCTCGGTACGCTTTCCGGCGGCATGAAAATCGTAAAGACGATGGGGATGAAGCTTACGCATCTCAAACCGATCGGCGGTTTCAGCGCAGAAGTTGGCGGAGCCGCTACACTTTTCACCGCAACCGCGATGGGTATCCCGGTCAGCACCACGCAAACGATCGCCGGTTCGATCATGGGCGTGGGCACCACGCGACGCTTTTCCGCTGTGCGTTGGGGCGTTGCCAGCAACATCGTCCTTACCTGGATTCTCACCATCCCGATGTCGGCGCTGCTTGGTGCGCTGGTGTACTGGGTCGTGGAAAAGTTCATTTAACGCCCCGGTTTTCGCGATCTTTGCGACGATGACCGCGATTTTTTCCGTCACGCCGCAAACCTTTGATGCCGCCGCTTTGGAGACGTTCCGTTTCCAGTACGCGCACAACCCGGTTTACCGCGAATTCTGCGATACATTAAACAAAACATCGTCGACGGTGAAAGCGGTCGGCGATGTTCCGTTTTTACCGGTCGAGCTGTTCAAGACACATCACGTTTACGCTTCGGAAAAAACGCCGGAAGTGGTTTTCACCAGCAGCGGTACGACGGGAATGATTACCAGTCGTCATGCGGTGGCGGATGTTTCATTGTACGAAGAGAGCTTTCGTCGTGCGTTCGAAATTTTCTACGGTGATATCCGCGAATGGACGGTGCTTGCTTTGCTGCCTTCGTATCTCGAGCGGGAAGGTTCGTCGCTGGTGTACATGGCGGATGCGCTGATCAAAGCTTCGCAACATTCCGACAGCGGATTTTACCTGCACGATTACGCGAAGCTGTCAGAGAAGCTGCGTGCGCTGAAAGGAAAGAAAGTGTTGCTGCTCGGTGTGACATACGCGCTGCTCGATCTCGCCGAACAATTTCCGCAGCCGCTGGAGAACGTGGTCATCATGGAAACCGGCGGCATGAAAGGCAAGCGCAAGGAAATGGTGCGCGAAGAAGTGCATGCGGTTTTGAAAAATGCTTTTCACGTCGATGCGATCCATTCGGAATACGGCATGACGGAATTGTTGTCGCAGGCGTATTCGAAAGGCGATGGAATTTTCAATTGCCCGCCGTGGATGAAGATCATTGTTCGCGAAATGAATGATCCGTTTTCGGTTGCGGAGAACGGAAAAACAGGCGGCGTCAACATCATCGACTTAGCGAACCGTTACAGCTGCAGCTTTCTC
>CAMLEF010000068.1 GCA_946478675.1 uncultured Flavobacteriales bacterium
CGACGCCACCGAAAAATCGATGGTGCGCGACGATTCGCTGACCATCCGCGAACGCGCGATCGCTGCATGGCCATCCGCGTGGCAGGGACAGAACCTGCGCGAAATTTTGATGACGCTGGGTTACGACGTCGACGTGCCCTGGCGCGATCTTCCGAAAAAGCAGCGCGACTGGATTCTCTTCACCGAAGAAACGCCGACAGTTCCGGTGTATTCCGGCTTTACCGCCGAAGAAATGCAAAAGGCGCTGAAGCAAAAACTCGAGCCCAGCTACATGGGAACGTTCACCGGTGCGCGCCGATACGTGCTGCAAACGTTCGCGAACACGCAAAGCGCCATGATGAAAAAACGCGTGGCGCAATACATGATCAGCAGCGAATGTCCCGTCTGCCACGGCAAGCGATTGAAACGCGAATCGCTGTCGGTGAAATTTGCGGGCCTCGACATTTCTGAAATTTCCGCGCTTACGATTGCAGAGCTGCATCGTTTGTTTTTGCCGTTTGCGGATGGCTCGGCAGCTTCGATGAAAAAGAACGTCGCAGCGCATCCTGAAAAAGTTGTCGTCACGCGCCGCATCGCAGAAGACCTTGTCGCGCGCCTGGAGATCATGCTCGATCTCGGCCTCGGTTATCTCACGCCCGACCGCAACACGCCCACGCTTTCGCCCGGTGAATTGCAGCGTTTGCGTCTCGCCACACAGGTGCGTTCGAATTTGTTCGGCGTCGTGTACGTGCTGGACGAACCTTCTGCCGGTTTGCATCCTGCCGATACGCAGGCCTTGTTGCGGGCGCTCGACAAATTGAAAGCGGCCGGTAATTCATTGTTCATCGTCGAGCATGAAGTGGATGTGATCCGTCACGCGGAATGGATCGTCGACGTCGGTCCTGCTGCAGGCGTCAATGGCGGCGAAATTTTATACAGCGGTCCGCCCGAAGGATTGCAGGACGTGGCGCAATCGATCACGCGTCATTACATCGCAGGCAATCATGCGGTGCCGCAAAGCGCGTTGCGCAAACCTTCCGGCTGGCTGAAGCTGGAAAAGGTGAAGCGCAATAATCTCGACAACGTTTCAGTCGATTTTCCGTTGGGCGTTTTTACCAGCGTCACGGGCGTTTCCGGCTCGGGGAAAAGTACGCTCGTGAGCCAGGTGCTCGTCGAGCTGCTGTCGGAAGCGTTGGGACAACAAGTGGGCAGCAACGATGAAGAGGCGGACCCGCTCGAACAAAAAGTAGTGACGCTCGACGGAAAGATCACCGACGGCCTCGGGCACATCCGTCGACTCGTGCGCGTGGACCAGAAACCGATCGGCCGCACGCCGCGTTCGAATCTTGCAACGTACACGGGCCTCTTCGATCACGTGCGCAAATTATTCGCCTCGACGAAAATGGCGAAGGCGCGCAAGTACGATGCCGGACGTTTTTCGTTCAACGTTGCGAAAGGCCGTTGCCCGCATTGCGAAGGCGAAGGTTTCGTGATGGTCGAGCTGCTGTTCCTGCCGAGTGTGTACACGCCTTGCCCGACTTGCCAGGGCACGCGCTACAATGCGAAAACGCTCGAAGTGACGTATCGCGATAAAAACATTGCCGACGTGCTGAACATGACGGTGGACAACGCCTGGGAATTTTTTGCCGACGAGCCGTCGCTTCATCACGCGCTGGATGTCGTGCGGCAAGTCGGTCTCGGTTATTTGCGATTGGGTCAGCCCGCAACTGAACTTTCCGGCGGAGAAGCGCAGCGCATCAAGCTCGCCACGGAGTTGCAGCGCACGCAGCACGGCAATTCGCTTTACCTGCTGGATGAGCCGACGACAGGTTTGCATCCTTCCGATGTGGAGAAATTGCTCGCGCAGCTCAACGTGCTGGTGGATGCGGGCAACACGGTCATCGTCGTGGAGCATGACATGCACGTCGTCGCGCAAAGCGATTGGGTGATCGACATGGGGCCGGGCGCGGGCAATGAAGGAGGAAAAGTAGTGGTGGCCGGAACGCCGATGGAGCTCGCTGCTGATACGAAGAGCAAAACGGCAATGTACCTGCAACCGTACGTGGAGAAACGGTAGCGTTCTTGCGCAACTTCAATGGCTTCGCATCACGCGTTCACGTTTACGGTAACAACTCCGTACTTTTGCCGTGAACCATCACCCAACATCATGCTCATTTCAGGAGAAGCCGATTTGTCCGGCATGCAGAAAGCCAGCGAGGCGGTAGCGATCGTCTTGAAGGAAATGAAAAATTACGCGAAGCCCGGCATCTCCACGAAGGAGCTCGACGAATACGGCGCAAAACTGCTGACGGAATTCGGAGCGAAGTCGGCGCCGTATGTGACGTACAAATTCCCGGGCTGGACCTGCATCAGCGTGAACAACGAATTCTGCCACGGCATTCCTTCCGACAAACGCATCCTGAAAGAAGGCGACCTCGTGAACGTCGACGTCTCCGCCGAGCTGAACGGTTTCTTCTCCGACAACGGCGCGTCGTTCGTGCTGGGCGAAGATCTTCACGGCCACCAGAAGCTCATCGACGCCTCCAAAGAAATTCTGCACAAAGCCATCTTCAGCATCAAAGGCGGCGTGCGCATTGCCGACATTGGCCAGCTCATCGAGACCGAAGCGAAAAAACGCGGCTATAAAGTCGTCAAGAACCTGACCGGTCACGGCGTGGGAAGAAGCCTGCACGAAGAGCCGGAAGAGATCGCCAACTACCGCGATCGTCACAACACTTCACGCTTCCGTAAAAATTCAGTCGTCGCGATTGAAACGTTCATCACGACAACATCGACGTATGCGGAAACGCTGAAAGACGGCTGGACGATGGTGGGCGATAAAGGCGGCTTCATGGCGCAGCACGAACACACGATCGTCGTCACCGACGAAAAGCCGATCATCCTGACGGCGATGAATGAGATCTGGAGCTGATCCGTTGAAGCGGGATTAGTTCGTCAGCATCACGCAGCGTTCACTTTCGCGCTCTTCAGCAGCTCCGTCATTTCACGGCAAAGCGAGGCACCTTTGTCTTCATTGTACCAGCGCTGCAATTCAACTTTAATAGCATCGGCAGCAGTGTTTGCGGCTTTCAGCTTTGCCGCCAGTTCACGTGCCGCTTCCGGTCGCGGTCCCCAGGTAAAAAGATCTTTTCCTTCGCTGCGCACGATCAGCTTCGGAATGCTTTTCGTGCCGTTGGTGAGATACGATTCGATCAGGAACGGCGGACTGTCGCGCAGCATGATATCGTAGCTGATAAGATGCGTTTGTTCCGCCATGCGAACCAGGAACGGAACGTTGTGCGCCGCGTCGCCACACCACGGTTCGGCAATGATGATCCAATGTTGCGGCTCGCTGATCGCTTTCAATTCTTCCACCAGCGTTTCGTCCAGCACGAGCTGTTTGTTCCAGCGGTTCATCCGCGACTGGTTCAGCTTCGTGTATTCTACGTAATGCGGATTATCATAAGGCGCCTGCGTGAGCTTTCCCTGCAGCACGGCATCGAACAGCTGCTGGTATTCGGTGTAATTCATAGTATCGTGGTTAATGGCGAAATCGTAATTCGCTGAAGTAAAATTCAGCAGTTTTTTGCCGGTAAAAAATGATCGGCATCAAGCCCGAAGCGTGCTGTGGTCATCTTGACGAAGAAAATTTCGCTGCAGCAGCAGGGTTAAGCCGGCACCTGCTGCGGGAGTAAAAGCGCAAGATGATCTTCCAGCATTTTTAAAAGGCTGAAGCTCTCGGAAAATTCTTCCCTGAATTTCGCGAAGAGGTTTTTGTAATAGCCGATCCCCGAAAGCAGGTTGTTCCGGAACGTAACGATATATTTTTCTTCCGACGGCGATTTCTCTTTTTTTACGACCTGCTTCTCCAGGTACTCGCAGTACATCTTCAGCTCATTGATAATGACGGACGGACGCGGCACGTTGTTCAGCAGGTTTTTCCTTCCGTAAATATGATCGACCATCGAGCGCAGCGTGTGTACGCCCGAGAAATACGCCAGGTTGGGCCCGGGACAAATCGCTACGGCTTTCAGCTGCTTCGGGCGGAGAATATCATTTTTGATCACCGCCGAAACGGCAAGGCCTTCGCAGAGGCAATCTTTTTGCATCACCAGCTCCGTTTTTTCTTTCAGCTCTTCTTCCGGCAGCTGCTGCGACTTCAGCTGGTTGAGCTTGAGCTGCTGGTATTCCCGCGAGGCCGTGCAGATCGGTTCGCTGGTGAATTCGGTATTGAACGCGAGAAACTTTTTCAGGCAGGGACTTCCGGGACGATTCTTTTCAATCCTTTTCAGCCGCTGTTTTTCCGACGAGCTGTTGCGGAAATTATTGAAAAGGATGCCGAGCGGCGAGGAGTAGCTCAGGAAATAATCGGAAGGCGAAGCGCCGGCAAGGGCCTGCAACGTTTCGTCGTCCACGCTCGTCGCTTCCGGCACCAATAGGAACGGGCTTCCCCAGCCGGTTGCATCGAGGCGATAATAGTCGCGCAGGAATTTATTTTCAGCGGCGGTGCCTATGCCTCCCTGTGCGGAGACGGAAAGCTCCGGCGGTAGCGCGTAAGGCTGTTTGCCTTTTGCCTTCAATGCGTTGTTGCAGATTTCGAACAGCTCCGCCTGCAGCGCGTCCCGTTTTGTTTTGAATTCTTCCAGGATCGGCCCGAGCAGCAAACCTTCCGTGGGGAAAGCGTGCCCGCCGCAGTTCAATCCCGATTCCACGCGAAATTCCGAAACCCACAATCCTTTTTTCGCGAGAAATTTTCCCTGGATCATCGCCGACCGGTAGTCGTTGACCTTGATGATGATCTTCTTTTTCTGTTCGCCGTTCGACGCAGGATAAAAATCATCGAAGCTTTCGCAATACGAATACAGCCGCGGATTCAGGCCGGCAGAAAAAACGATCGACGAACGAAGATCGCTCAGCGCAAATCCCCGCAGGGCCGACAGCGCATCGGAATAAATATCGGGCTCGTCGCCTTTGCTGTAAGAGCGATCGCACTTGGTCATGATGTTGACGTCGATCGCGCCGGGCAGCAGCCGCTTCTTCAGTTCCGCCTCCAGCGTTTTTTTCTCCTGCGGATCCTGGCTTTGAAGCATCGTGTTGTACAACAGCTTCAGGAACGAATTCTCTTCCAGCATCCCGAAATATTTATCCAGGTCGCTTCCTGTTCCGAAAGGCTGTGCGGCCAATTCGATCATCTGCATTTGCAGGATATCGTTCAGCAGGTTCAGGTACGCGCGGATTCTTTTCGCGCGGTAGTCGAATTCTTTTTTGGTGATCGCTTCGTATTCCAGCGAGAATTTCCGGCAATAAAATTCTCTCATTTGCTCGATGAGATTGTCCTCGATAATGGAGACGGTAGACGAGATGCCGAAGCGCCCGACTTTGATCGGTGTGTCGATCGCGAAGCCCAGGCCCATCACCGGGATATGAAAAGTGTGCGGAGCATTTTTTTTCATGAAGAATGCAGTATTGCGACTTTGAACGCCGTGCAGGCGGGAAACATCCGACGCGATCATTTGCATCCGGCAAAAGAGAGGGTCGCGGGGAAAGGAAGACTCAGCAACTTATTTTGTTTTTCGAAAAGCCTTCGGGCAAAAGTGGGCTTTATCGGCACGGCAAACGATGAGTTGGATCATTGTTTAACGCCGGAGATCCGGGGGGCGCGTGCGTAGCGTGTTTATTCACGATTATTAACGAAAAAGCCCCGCTACACGAGCAGGGCTTTCTTAAATTTTTTAGCCGGATCAATTGCCTTTGCGTCCGCTGGCGCCGCCGTCGCGGTCGTCATCGCCGCCGCCTACGATCTCGCCGTCGCCTTTGTCGCCGCCGTCCCCATGGATCAGCGTGTGCGTGCTGTCGCTTTGCGTGTTGATGGTATTGTTGACCCGTTTGCCTGAACCGCCGTCGCGATCATCGTCGCCGCTGGCTACAATATCGCCCGAGCCGGTGCTTTGCTCCCCGTCGAGGATCACTGTTCCGCCGGAATTCGAATTCGGGCCGGAAAGGCGTCCGTTCGTCGTATTTCCCGGGAGGGATGAGCCTGCCGGAGACGGGAGTTCCTCTTTCTGACAAGAGCCGACGAATACCATCAGCCCGGTCAAAATCGCTATGTAGATGATTCTTTTCATGCGGTTGCAGGATTTCTCCAACATTAAAGGTAAGACATATTCCTATAGTAAAAAAGACCCCCGGGTTACATTTTGGCCGGTGGTTGCCGGGACACAACAGGCGGTTATCCGTTCAGATTAATTGGTAAAACAATTTCTACGCGCGTGCCGGTGGTTTCGCCTTTTTCGTTCTTCACGTCGAAAGGCCCTTTGACGGCGAGATCGGAATTCGTCATCGCTTTGAGCAGGTTGATGCGGCCCGTGGTGATCTCCATCCCGCGGGAAATATGCTGCTCTCCGTTGCGCTGTTTCCGCGCTTTGCTGGCCTCCACGCCGATGCCGTTGTCTTCGATGCTGAACATGATATCGTCGCCGATCTCTTTGACGGTGATCGTGATCATGCCCGGCTTTTGCATCGGGAGAATGCCGTGCCAGATGCTGTTCTCGATGTACGGCTGCAGCATCATCGGGGGAATTTCGATCGATTCCGTGTCGATGTCGCCTTCGATGTTGAAACGGTATTCGAATTTATTCTCGAGGCGCATGTGCTCCAGCTCGAGGTACAGCTTCAACCGTTCGATCTCTTCCGAAAGCGGAACGAAATTGCTGAGCGAGCTGTCGAGGTTTTTGCGGATCAGCTTGGCGAAGCTGCTGAGGTATTTCGTGGCGAGCGTCTTGTCTTCTTTCGTGATGTAATACTGGATCGAATTGAGCGCGTTGAACACGAAATGCCGGTTCATGCTTGCATTCAGCGTCTGGTGCTCCAGCACGAGCAGTTTCGATTTGTATTCCAGCTGCTGCGTGTGATGTTTTCTGCGAATAGAAGAAACGCGCCAGCGGTACAGCAGCCAGATGATGCCGATGACGACGACAAAACCGAGCAGGAAAAACCACCACGTCAGCCAGAACGGCGGAAGCACCTCGAAGCTGAACGTCGCAGGCACGGGATTCCACACGCCGTTCTTATTGCACGCGATCACCTTGAACGTGTATTTGCCGTGCGGCAGGTTGGAATACGTGGCGAACGTCGCATCCGTCGGCGGTGACCAATCCTGGTCGAAACCCGACAGCATGAAACGGTAACGCACCGAGCTCGGGTTGCTCAGGCTGATGCCGATGTAATCGAACGTGAGGTATTTCTTTTTGTAGTCGACGGAAAGATGGCGCGGCAGTCCCGTTTCAGCGTCGATGGAATCGGAGTAGCCGGACCAGTCGGTGGGCTGCAGGAAAAGACGGATGCCGGTGATGTGCGTGAGCGGGATCGTGATGTCGTTCACGTTCGTGTGCTGCGCCGAAGAATATTTCAGCAAACCTTCGGATGTGCCGAACCAGAGATTGCCTTCGTGATCTTCATACGCTGCATTCTGGTTGCACTCGAGGCTGCGCAGTCCTTCGAAGTTCGTGTAATGACGGAACTCCGCTTTGTGCGACTGGTAATACGCTTCCGTGTTGAGCTCGTAGATGCCGTTGTTGGTTCCGATCCAGAGCTGTCCGGCAGCATCGAGCAGCAGGAAGTTGACGTTGTTCGCGCTGTATTTTTCATCGATGGCAATCTTCGTGAATTTCGATCCGTCGAAAAGCGTGAGGCCGTTGCTGGTGCCGATCCACAGGTTGTGCCGCTGGTCGGTGAGCATCGAAATGACGTTGTTGTCGCTCAGCCCGTTTTCCGTCGTGTAATTCACGAAGGTTTTTCCCTGCCCGACTGAGTCGTTCAGGCGGGCGTCGTATTTGTAAATGCCGCTGCTGCTGGCGAACCACATGTTGCCCTGCGCATCTTCGAGAATGCTGCTGATGTTGCGGCCGATGTTATCCCTGCCGTTGATGAAATTCGTGCAGGCGGTGCCGTCATATTTTGAAACGCCGGCCGTCGTGCCGAACCACATGTTGCCTTTCGAATCTTCGAAGATGGAATAAACGGTTTTCGCCGGGAGACTGTCGGAGATCGGCGTGAAATGTTTGCCGTCGTATTTACAGGCGCCGTCCGCCGTGCCAAACCAGATGTTGCCCGCGCGATCCGTGCGGCAGGTCCAGACGAAATTGTTGTTCAGCCCGTTCGGACCGGTAACGTAATTCGTGAATTTCCCGGTGGCGGCATCCTGTTGGCAAACGCCGTTTCCGTAGGTGCAGAACCAGCGGTTGTGCTGCGCGTCTTCCGTGACCGAAAGAATGATGTCGCTGCTCAGCCCGTCCTGCGTGGTGTAATTCACGAACGTTTCGCCGGCGAATTTTAACACGCCTTTGCCGTCCGTTCCAAACCAGACTTTGCCTTCGTTATCCTGCATGACGGTGTTGATGTTCGGATAAAAAAGGCCGTTGGTCTTGTCGAAATTCAAAAACGTTTTCCCGTCGAATTTGCTGACGCCGCTTCCCGAAGCGAACCAGAAATTGCCGGCGTTGTCCTGTGTCGCGGAACGGATCCAGTCGAGGATGAGCCCGTCTTTCTGCCGGTAATTCACGAACGTTTTGAAATCGTAACGGTACACGCCTTCGCCATATGTCGAGAACCAGAGGTTGCCGCTTTTGTCGCTGAGGATATGCGCCACGTTGTGCGGTTGCGGCAGGGCAGGATCGGGCTTGCGGAATTGTTTGCCGTCGTAATAACAAATGCCGCCGCGCGTGCCGAACCAGATCATCCCGTTCTTATCCATGCACGCCGAACGCACATAGTTGTTGACGAGCCCGTCTTTCTCGTCGAAGTAAGTGAACGTGCTGCCGTTGAATTTGCAAACGCCCGAACCGTCGGTGCACAGCCAGAGATTGCCGGCATTGTCGGGCGCGATCCAGAGCACCTGGTTCTTCGAGAGCTCCGGCTTGAGCGTGAAACTTTTGAAAGTGGTTCCGTTAAAACGATTGATGCCGCCCAGCGTCGCCACGTAGATCTCGCTGTTTTTTCCTTCGAGAATGCAGTTGATGCGGTTGTCGAGCAGCCCGTCTTCCTTCGAATAATTGACGAAGCTCTTGCCGTCGTAACGCGTCAGTCCGCCGTACGTGCCCAGCCATAAATAGCCTTTATCGTCCTGGAAGATCGCACGCACCTGCGACTGCGCAAGGCCGTCCTGGATGGAGTAGTTGAGAAAACTGTATTGCTGCGCCCGCAGCAGTGGAAACAGGAATAGCAACAACAGGCAGCTGAGTAGACGTGGGGATCGCATTCGGGCAGGTTTGGTGCATAACTAAGCTCGCCAGAAATAGGCGGTCAAACCGGGCCAATGATTCAAATGCGCCGTTCGTTGTACAAGATGTAGTGTCCGTTGATTAAAAGGAAAACCGCGAAGACGCAAAGGCGCAAGGGAAGGCGCAATGCGTTTTTAATTGCGGAACAGCTCGAGAAAGCCCGCCAGCCGCAGTCGCGAGACCGCCAGCCGCGTGCCGTTTTTCATGATGACGAACGAGCCTTCGTCGTTGAGGAATTCTTTCACGCAAAGCACGTTCACGATATGCGATTTATGGATGCGAAAGAATTTTTTCGGATCGAGGATGTCCTGGTAAATGCCCAGCGCGCGCGTGTCGACGTATTGCGTGCCGTCGGAGAAAAAGAGTTTCGTGTAATTGCCTTCGCCTTCGAGGTACATGATGTCGGCCGTATCCACGATCTTAAAACCTTTCGCGTGGTTGATCGTGATGCGCTGCGAAGGTTGCGCGGTGTGCATGCTTTTCGTGAGGTTCTCCAGCGAGCGGATGTAGCTGCTCAGGCTTTCGGTATTGCTGCCGAACGATTCCTGGTTGGCGACGAGCCGTTTCACCGCCGCTTTCAGATCGTCGATGTCGACCGGTTTCAAAATGTAATGGATCGCATTCGCATGGAACGCGCGCAGCGCATAGTCCTTGAACGCCGTCACAAAAACCACCTGGAAATTTTTTTCCGGAAGCGAATCCAGCAAATCGAAACCCTCCGCGCCCGAAGGCATGCGCACGTCGAGGAACACCACCTGCGGCTGCAATTCTTTGATCAGCTTCTGCGCCGACTTCACGGAGTCCGCCATCCCGACGACTTCGATTTCGGGACAATGTTCACGCAGCAGCAGCTTCAGATTTTCACGCGCAGGCGCTTCGTCATCGACAATAAGAGTTCGCAGCTTCATTATCAATAGCGGGTTAGGCGTCTAAAAATAGGAAAAGAAATCGGGGAGCCGGGAAACACGGGAGCAAGTGGCACCCGGCCTCACCACGCGCATTTAAATTCCATTTGTAAACGGTTAATTTCAATAATACCTGTTTTATTTGATAATATTGAACGTAGACCAGAAGGGAGTTGCCGAAAATCCCTTAAAGAGTAGGCTTAATACTTTCCGGAAATGAAATTCTTTGAACAGGAACTATCCTTTACCGATGATATTGATATTAAAACGTCCGAAGATCTGAAGGGAGTGTTTCATTCGCAGGCGTTGGAAAAACTTTCGGATATGTCGGGCGAGACGGAAAATATCGGTGTGATGATGAGAATCGGGAACGAGCCGATCGTTCGCAATGTTCAGCGATTGCTCGAGTTGTCTAATGCCACTTTACCTCCGGAAACGCAAATCCTGTTCGACAAGAGCGATTTGTATATCGGGGTGCATGGCATAGGCGCGATCCGTTTGAAGGGAAAAGCCCGCGTGAAAGAATTGCAATATCATGCGGAGATGACCAATGTGACAGGAGCTGCCACCATCGATATGATCCCGAATACTCATTTCAAGGAAGTAGTAAGAGCGAATATCAATTTCGAAGGAGCTATGGCGGCAACCGGAAACGTTTCCGCGAAAATTCCGGATAACCTCGTCTCAAGCCTGACTCAAAAATATATCCCGGTCGGTGGCGACATGAAAATCGAGCTTTCATCAAACGCCAGCTTCGTGGGAAAGTTTACCTACAGCGTCAAATTCCCAGTTGTGCAGTCGCTGGGAGTAACTTCCAATAAATGCAGCTGGGTGCTAAACCCCGATGAAGATCAAACCCCTTTGCTGGGTGATCAATTGCTGGTCCAGACGATCGCTGTGCCGAAGGGAACAAAAGAAATAGAATTCAGCGCTTACGGCGTTATCAAAGTTGACCGGGGACTTTTCTGGAAAATGGAAACGAAAGAAACGGACAGGATTTCTATTAAAATAAACCTGGCGTAAGCCGTTGCAATAATAACTGAAGAACCATGGACTTGACAAAAGCGAAGGAAATCCAGGAGCATCTTACCAGCAAATATTTATTTGCCAACATTCTTACACCGGCGTTAGCCTTTCATGATAACGCCTGGAACAGTCGCGAAGATGCCCTGAGCGAACGACTATTGCAGAATTTCGAAAAGATCGAAGCCCTTGCCATTTCAAAAGAGGAAAACGGAGAATATTCTCTGCAGGTATTCAATACTTCAGAAATTCCTTATCCGAAAAAATTCCTGACCTATTTCGGTATAACTGCTGACGATATTCATTACCGGCCGGTGAAAACGTTCCGGGTACAATCGCGGATAAGGCCCCTTGCGATCGGCTGTTCTATCGGACACGTCGATGTGCATAAAAAAGGAACGTTGGGATGCTTCGTTACCGATCGCAGCGGCAACCATTTCCTGCTGAGCTGTTATCATGTGCTGAACAACCCTTCTGCTTCTTATGGCAATGATTTTATTATCCAGCCCAGCCGGCTGGACGGGGGAGTCGAAGCGGATAGCATCGGCTTATTTCACAAAGGCATTCCTTTGAACGAATTCGAGGAAAATTATTTCGATGCCGGTCTGGCCGGGCCGCTCTCCGAAGCTATCGATCCGGTGATCAGCTCGGTCATTCCGCCATCAGGAATAAAGGGACTTTCCGAAGCGCAGGTCAATGCACCGGTTTTCAAATGTGGTGCGGGATCAAACCTGACGACCGGCAAAATACTTTCTACTGCTTTCAATGGAAAGATTTACCAGCGGGGAAAAGTTTATGCCATCCGTAACCAGGTCCTGATCGAAAGTACAGATGACAATGGCCAGGCTGCTGCAACGCCATTCTCCGTTCCCGGTGATTCGGGCGCCGTAGTGTTAAGCAGCGACAATCATCATGGCGTTGGCCTGGTTATTGGAGGAGACCAGAACCTGAGCCTCGCGAATCCGCTGGACAGGGTGCTGGATGAGCTTCACGTTGAATTGCTTTGTGGGTAAAAAGTCGTAATTTTAATTATTATGAAAGACGTTTCGGACGAGCTATATGACTTGTTAAAAAGCTATAGTGACGTTTTGGGAGTGAGCCTCCAGAGACGTAATGGGATGGATTACATTATTATCTACCTGGCCAAAGCGACCAAGGGCCTCTTAAGCAAAATCCCGTCGGAGTATCGTGGAGTAAAAGTGAAAACAGAGGTCCGTGGCGGCTTCTTTTTGCATTAATCAAAGCTGATTCCCGGGAATAATACTCTGGATACAGTTGCCTACTTCCCGCCAACCATCTTCTTAATCTCATTCAGCTTCATCAGCGCTTCCACCGGTGTGAGCGTATTGATATCCGTTCTCATGATCTCGTCGCGGATCTGCTCCAATGCAGGATCGTCGAGCTGGAAAAAGCTGAGCTGGAAATTATCGTCCGTCGATTTCGCTTTTTCTTTTTGCTTCAGCAGTTCGTCGCCGCTGTGCGATTTCTCCAGCTGCACCAGCACTTCCTTCGCGCGTTCCACCACGCGACGCGGCATGCCCGCCATCTTCGCGACGTGAATACCGAAGCTGTGCTCGCTGCCGCCGGGAACCAGCTTGCGCAGGAAGATCACCTTGTTGCCGGATTCTTTTACGCTCACGTTGAAATTGCGGATGCGCGGGAAGCGCTCGGCCATCTCATTCAGCTCGTGGTAGTGCGTGGCGAAAAGCGTTTTGGCGCGCGCCGTCGGCTGCTCGTGGATATATTCCGCAATGGCCCACGCGATCGAAATGCCGTCGTACGTGCTCGTGCCGCGACCGATCTCGTCGAGCAGGATGAGGCTGCGGCTGGAAAGATTGTTGAGGATGCTCGCCGTTTCGTTCATCTCCACCATGAACGTCGATTCGCCGGAAGAGATGTTATCCGAAGCGCCGACACGCGTAAAGATTTTGTCGACGAGGCCGATTTGCGCGTGCGTTGCGGGAACGAACGAGCCCATCTGCGCGAGCAGCACGATGAGCGCCGTTTGCCGCAGCAGCGCCGATTTACCGGCCATGTTCGGACCGGTGATCATGAGCACCTGCTGGTGATCGGGATCGAGGTAAATGTCGTTGGCGATGTAGCTCTCACCGGGCGGCAGCTGCTGCTCGATCACCGGGTGGCGGCCGTTCTTGATGTCGATGATCAGCGAATCGTTCACGTGCGGGCGGACGTAATTCTGCTGGCGCGCAAGCGTAGCAAATCCGGCGAGGCAATCGATGTGCGCGAGCAGCGCGGAATTTTTCTGGATGGGCACGATCCATTCGCCGAGCGATTGCACCAGCGCATTGAACAGCTGCTGTTCGATGACGAGAATTTTTTCTTCGGCGCCGAGAATTTTCTCCTCGTACGTTTTCAGCTCGGGCGTGATGTAGCGTTCCGCATTCACCAGCGTCTGCTTGCGGATCCATTCCGTCGGCACTTTGTCCTTGTGCGCATTCGTCACTTCGAGGTAATAGCCGAACACATTGTTGAACGCCACTTTCAGCGAAGGAATACCGGTGCGTTCGCTTTCACGCTGCTGGATCTGCAGGAGAAAATCTTTTCCTGAAAAAGCGAGCTGCCGCAATTCGTCGAGCTCGAGGTTGACGCCTTCCGCGATCACGCCGCCTTTGCTGACGAGCGCCGGCGGTTCGGGCGCGAGCTCTTTGCTGATCTTCTCCAGCGCAGGCGTGCAGAGATTAATGCGCGAAGCCAGGTTCTGCAGATGCGCATTGCCGGAATTGTGGCAGGCTTCCTGCAGCGGCGGAAGAATTTCCAGCGCACGACGCAGCGCCGTCATCTCGCGCGGGTTAATGCGTGCTGCTGCCGCTTTGGCTACGAGACGTTCGAGATCACCGACCTGCCGCAGGAGCTCCGTGACGGTCTCGCGCAATTCGGGATGATCGAGAAAAGCGCCGACGAGATCGAGACGCTCGTTGATCGGCGCTTCGTCTTTCAGCGGCAACGCCAGCCAGCGCTTGAGCAGTCGTGCGCCCATCGGCGAAACCGTGCGGTCGATGACGTGGACGAGCGTGCGCGCATTTTCATTCGCAGAGCCGAACAGCTCGAGGTTGCGGATGGTGAAGCGGTCGAGCCAGACGTATTTATCTTCTTCGATGCGCGAGAGCGTGGAGATGTGCATCACGCGCTCGTGCTGTGTTTCGGAAAGGTAATGGAGAGTAGCGCCGGCAGCGATGACACCGAGCGCCAGCTCTTCGACGCCGAAGCCTTTGAGCGAATTCGTGCCGAAATGCTTCAGCAACTTTTCCACGCAGAATTCTTCGGAGAAGATCCAGTCTTCCATGCCGAACGAGTAAAATTTCTCGCCGAACTGTTCCGTGAATTGTTTGCGTGTGCTCTTGCGGAACAGCACTTCGCTCGGGCGGAAATTCTGCAGCAGCTTTTCGACGTAAGCGACCGTTCCCTGCGCAACGAGAAATTCGCCGGTGGAAACATCGAGAAAAGCGACACCAGCCTTATCACCGCCGTCCACGTGTACCGCAGCGAGGAAGTTGTTGGAGCGGTGGTCGAGCACTTTTTCATTGAAGGAAACGCCGGGCGTCACGAGCTCGGTCACGTCACGCTTCACGATCGTCTTCGTCAGCTTCGGATCTTCGAGCTGGTCGCAGATGGCCACGCGCATGCCCGCGCGCACGAGCTTCGGCAGGTAAGTGTCGAGCGAATGATGCGGAAATCCCGCCAGCTCGATGTAAGCCGCCGAGCCATTGGCGCGCTTCGTCAGCACGATGCCCAAAACCGCGGAAGCCTTGATCGCATCCTCACCGAATGTTTCGTAAAAATCACCGACACGGAACAGCAGCAGCGCATCAGGATGTTTCGCCTTGATCGCGTTGTACTGCTTCATCAACGGGGTTTCCGCCACTTCTTTGGCTGCTTTCACTTTCGCCATACACCCCAAAAATACCCTGTATTGACGGTGTGTACGGAGTAAGTTTTTAACAATAAGATGACGGATGTTAATTACTTACTGAAAGAGGGAAAAACAGTCGGTCGGTGGTCGGTTGTCAGTCGTCAGTAGCGGAGACCGACTGACTGACAACCGACCGACCGTTTTACCGTTTGATTGCCGCCATCACGCGTTCCACCATCCGGTCGCAGTAGACGAGATTGAATTCGAAAATATCTTCCGGCGAATACATTTTTTCGATCTCGCTGCGCAGCATTTTTTTGGAACGGTTGAGCCGCACTTTGACGTTGCTTTCGGATAACGCCAGCGCTTCGGCGGTTTCGGCGACGTTGAGGCCGTTCAACTCCCGCAGCAAAAACACCATGCGGTATTCTTCGGGAATTTTTCCGAGCGCCGTTTCCAGCACGTGGCCGAGTTCTTTGTTCATGATGGTCTTTTCCGTTTGACGCGATTCGTGGAAGATCGGGCTCGCCTGTTCGCTGATCGCTTCGGTGGTGCTTTCGTTTTTTGCGCTGAGCTTTTGCTTGCGGCGATAACATTCGTTCAGCAGGATGCGCGTGAGCCAGGTCTTGAACGACGATCTTTTTTTGAAATCGGCGAGATGGAAATACGCGTTCACGTAAGCTTCCTGCAACAGATCTTCCGCGCGGTGGTGGTCATATCCGTAACCGCGCGCAACCCGGTAGAGGAAC
>CAMLEF010000069.1 GCA_946478675.1 uncultured Flavobacteriales bacterium
TGCCATCCGCGATTACAACAAAGCGCTCGGCTTCAAACGCGACGATGTTCCCACGCTGCTCGCCCGCGCCGATGCGAATTACCAGCAGGGCAAACCGAAATACGGCGCTGCCGAGATTGACTATAAAAAAGTCCTCACGCTCGATCCGAACAACGTCAATGCGGCGCGTGGTCTCGCGAAAATTTATTTCGAGCAGGAGAAATGGCAGCTCGCCGTCGATCAGCTGACCGTTGCGATCAAAAACAATCCCACCGGCGCCGATTACGACCTGCGCGGCAAATGCTACTTCAAGCTCAATAACAAAAAATCCGCCTGCGAAGATTTCTCCAAAGCCGAGCAGCTGGGCGACAAAGATGCGCCTAAGGACAAGCTGAATGCGGGGTGTAAATAATTGGCTAATGTGCTAATGCGACAATGTGCTAATGCGCACTTCCTTCCCGCATTTAAAAATTCAAATATTCTTTACGGAGAGCATTTAAAGAATTGTTGAATGTTTGAATTTTCAATGTGCGCCGGCATTCTGCGGGAATCAGCACATTGTCGCATTAGCACATTAGCACATTTCTCCTTATCTTAGTAAGACACCCTAACACACACGTCTTGCTCTCCCGTTTCCCGTACGCTTTTGGCGTGCTGCTGCTTGTTTTCGCTTTGCTGCCGGGGCTTTCCCGCGCGGAAGGAGATACGCTCGCGTTGAGCCCGCGCGGGTCGGCGATTGCGGCTTCGCTGGAGGAAATGAGCGAGCCCGAGCTGGTGTTGCTGATGGATTCGCTGATCGATGCGAATGTGCAGGAGCCGAAACTCTTCGCGATGATCAAGTCGCAGATCGATGCGATCGAGGCCTCGCTGCCGAAGAACCAGTTCAGCGACGGATTCACATTTTATCCCGGCAATCGCTTTTACGGCGTGTGGGATACGCAGCATCTTTTTCCGTACAGCGATTCGCTTTACAAATGTGATACGCTGACGAAGCTCGACCTGACGCCGGGCGTGAGCGGGGAATTTACTTTTCCGTTCAACGGCCCGATCACTTCGACGTTCGGCTGGCGCGATACGGCGTATCATCGCGGCGTCGACATCGATCTCAACCGCGGCGATACGGTGCGTTGTGCGTTCGGCGGCATGGTGCGTTTTTCCGGTCGCTACGGCGGGTTCGGCAATGTCGTCATCGTGCGGCATTACAACGGGCTCGAAACGGTGTATGCGCATCTCTGGCGACTGAAAGTGAAGCCCGGCGATATCGTCGTCAGCGGGCAGCTGCTCGGCCTTGGCGGCTCGACCGGCCATTCGACAGGAACGCATCTGCATTTCGAAACGCGCTTTCGTGGCGTGGCGATCGATCCTGCATTTCTCATCGACCTGAAAACGCACCAGCTGATCGCAGGACGCCTGGCGCTCGTTCGCACGAAACAAGGTTACGCCGTTCGTCCTGAAGGACAGGAATTCCACACCGTCATCCGCGGCGACAACCTCACGAAGATCGCGCAGCATTACGGCCTCACGGTAAAACAGCTCCGCGCGCTGAATGGCTGGGAAGGAACGGTGCGGCTGAAAGCGGGGCAGCAGGTAAGGGTGCAGCCGGCAGAAATTACGACCGCCAGTTTTTAATGTGCTGATGTGCCGGTTTGCCAATATGCCGATGCCCGCGAAATGCCGGCGCACATTGAAAAATTTAAACATTCAAAATTCAAATATTCTTTAGCGGAAAAAACCCTCTAGGAAATGAACATTGAATTTTGAATGCGCAGAGAAAGTGCGCATCGGCAAATTAGCATATCAGCACATCGGCATATTATTTTTGCACCATGGATTTCTTCCGCGATACGGAAACGTTTTTCAGCTTCCTGGAAGCACGACTGCTGCATCCGTTGCCGGGAGAACCGGCGCAGAACCGGATGACGTCGCGCTCGCGGATTCCTACGAAAACGTATCTCGATCAGAATCCGAATTACCGGACGAGCGCGGTGCTGCTGCCGCTTTTTCCGCATGAAGGAGAAATGTATACTGCGCTGATTCGTCGGCCAACGTACGAAGGAACGCACAGCGGGCAGCTCGCATTGCCGGGCGGAAGAACGGAAGAGACGGATGCTTCATTGCAAGCCACGGCGCTGCGCGAAACGCTGGAGGAAGTCGGCATTGCTGTTCCGCAGAAACAAATTCTCGGGGAGCTGACGCCGCTGTACATTCCGCCGAGCAATTTTCTCGTGCATCCGTTCGTCGCGCGATTGCATGATCGTCCGCAATGGATCCCTGATCCGAAAGAAGTGGATGCGGTGCTCGAAATTCCGCTGTCGGTGCTCTTCGATCCGAAAGTGAAAGAGCGTCGGAAAATTATGGTCGGTAAAAGTTTCGCGATCGATGCGCCGGCTTACATTCTCAATGGCGAAGTGTTGTGGGGCGCTACGGCGATGATCTTTTCGGAATTGGAAGCGTTGCTGCTGGAAGAGAGAAGATGAATGGAGAAACGTAAAAAAGCAACGTCGAAGTAAAAAAGTAAACCTCGAAGGTTTTTGAAACCTTCGAGGTTTACTTTTAAAAAAAAACGCTCTTCTGAAAAATCTTCTTCTGACGAAGAACGATTAATGCTGACGTTTCTCCGGCAGCGTGTATTTGCGTCCGGCGTTCACCTTCTTCAGGTACGTCATCAGCGGCGCGAAATAATTCAGCATCGGTTTCGCGGTTAGATCCTGGCCCGTCTTTTCTTTCAGCAGCGCACGCCAGTCGCCAACGCCGCCCACGCTCATCATGCTGCCGATGAAGGCGCCGATCTGGCGATTGCCGTAGTAGTTGGTGTAACGCGGATCCTGGTGCAGGATGTTGCGCGCGATGTAATCATGAAACTGGAACTGCAGCACCGTCGACAGCGCGTAATCGTAATATTGCGCCGGGTCGTCGATGATGTGCGTTTTCGTGGCCGCATCGCAGAACGTTTCATTGCGGAAATACGGAGAAGAGATGCCCTGCTCGCGTTTTACGATTTCCCACCAGCGTTTGTTGAACTGGTCGGCCGGAAGATTTTTGCTGTAGAGCTCGTATTCGAATTCGCTCATCGTGCCCGCCTGCCAGTTCAGCGCAACGATGTAACGCAGCGCTTCTTTCAGCAATGCCTGAACGGTATCCGTCGGCGTATTCGCATCAATGAATCCTTTACCGGCGAGGAACGGTTTCTGCATCGCCGCCATGCCGAACATGGTGCCGAGCGCTTCGTGGTACGCACGGTTGGCGCCTTCACGCAGGATGTACGGAACTTCGGGGCGGCTGTAAGAAAGATAGTAGTAGATATGGCCGAGCTCGTGGTGCGTCGTTTCGTACCAATGCGCATTCGGCTCCACGCTCATCAGCGAGCGCACATCCTGGTCGAGGTCCATGTGCCAGGCGGAAGCGTGGTTGTTCTTCTTGTAATTCGCGCCGGCAGGAACGGGATAAAGATCCGAACGCTCATAAAACGTTTTCGGCAGCTTCGGGAAACCCATGCTCACGTAATAATCTTCCGCCGCTTTCACCACCCATTCCGCATCGTAATGACGCGCGGCGATGATGCTGTCGAGGTCGGTGCCTTGTACCGTCACCATGTCGCTCCAATCCTGTCCCCAGCGGTTGGGCAGCCAGTGCGCAGGCAGGTAATCCGGAACAGCCGAAGAATGATATTTCTTCGCCAGCTCGTAACGCGCCCACGTGTGCAGCTCGCGGTACAGCGGATAGATTTCGTCGTTGATCTGGCGGAGCAGCTTCATCATCGTGTCTGCCGACATGCCGTAATCCGCCACCTGGTAGCTGAAATAATCGGGGTAGTTGAGGCCCTGCACGGTTTTGTTGCGGAGCATGCGCAGGTTTTCCAGCGGTTTGTGTAAACCTTTACCCACTTCTTTGCTGCATTCCCATGCGGCAAGGCGTTTCGTCGTGTCCAGCTCGTTCGTCAGCACGTGATCGATATCGTTCGTGGTGACGGATTTCCCGTTGAGGCGGTAATCGAAACCGTAGAGCAATGTTGCCGCATCGGCTTCGGCTTTGATTTTTTGGGAAACGATGCCCGCAACTGTAGCAGGGCTGCCGCCGGCGAAGTAGAGAATATGCTCGAGCTGTTCGACCTGCAGCGCGTTCAGCTTGCTTTTCTGCTTGAGAAAATCCTGTGTCGTTTTAATCACTTCGGCGCTGCCCTGGAACGTCGCGAGCGCTTCAGAAGCTTTTTGCGCCTGGTAAGAAGTCATCGTGTCGCCTTCGACAATATGCGTGAGCATTTTCCACTGCGCTTCATTGGCGGCAATGTTCAGCTCGCGGTACTTTTTGTTGTAATCGTCGAGGAAGGTGTTGACGCGTTTCACGAGGTCCGCATCGTCTTTCTTGTTTTGCATGGCAAAATAAAAGAGCGTCGCTCCGACCAGCAGTGCCGCAAGGATCAGCTTGTTTTTCATTGAAGGATTGATTTTAGAGGGCTAAAAATACGAAACAGGGACGGTTGCAGGACGTGCCCGAGGTAAAGGGTGAAATGACGTTACGAATGGTTATTTCCCGCCGTGATCGTGGTACGCCTGCTCGTATTCCTTCATCTTCACCGGATCGTTCTGGTTTTTGGCGTTCATGTACAGCATCGAATACGCATGCAGGTTTTGCGGGTCCAGCTTCACCAGCTCGAGAAACGCATCGGTTGATTTCGCGTAATCGCCTTTCATGCCGTAGATGTTTCCGAGCTTGTCCCACGCGGTGACGGATTTCGGATTGACGGTTGTCGCTTTCGTGTAATGCTGGAGCGCGCCGCTGGTGTCTTTTTGTGCGAGACGGTTGTTGCCCAATGCGATCTCGAAATTTTCATCCGACGGGAACAGCGAATCGCCCTGCGTCAACACGACTTCCGCACTGTCGTATTTGCCCAGGCTGATGAACGAGTTGCCGAGAATGTGGAAGACGGAGCGGTCGGTGGGCGTCATTTTCTTTTTGTACAGCGTGGAAAAATAGCCGTCGAAAATGCGCACGTTCTGCTGTGCACTGCGGATGGCTTCGCGGTAATTTCCTCTTTCAAACTGCAGCTGCGCCACAACCGCCGTCGCCTGGATGTCGAGCGAATCGATCGTAACCGCGGTGATGAATTCGGAGAGCGCCTGGTCACGCAGCGCACGCTTCTCCGTATCTGTTTTTGCGGAATCCGATTGGTTCAGCAAGACGACGCCGTAATTGTCGTGCACACGCGCGCTGTTCGGCGCATGCGAAACGTCAGCGGTGAACAGCGTGCTTTCGTATTGCCAGTCCTGGCTGCGGTTGAACGAAAGCGCAGCGTAAAGGAGAAATAACGTGCCGCCCGCATACAGTGTTGGTGCGTGGAAACGTTTTTCTGTCGTGCCTTTTGTGAATTTCAGGATCAGCCACGAAAGCAGCAGCACGAAACCGATCGAAGGCACGAAGGCAAGTCGTTCCGCGAACGTGTCGCCGATGAGGTAAAAGATGTTGCTGGTAAGCGCGAACGTCACGAAGTAGAAAATGATCGCCCACGAAACGACGGGATTGGTTTTGAAATTTTTCCAGGCGCAATAAATGGCCGTACCGATTCCCGCCAGCGCGATCCACGTCCACAGCGAAGCGAACCCGTCGACCGGGATTTCATTGAACGAATAGTTGTACGAAAGCGGGTAGCCGGCGAGCATTTTCACCCAATAGCGTGCCTGCATGCCGATTGCCGTGCCGATGCGGTCGATGGTGGAAGCGGAGGAAAGCAGCGCGTTGTTTCGGTAATCGTAAATGATTTCCTCCGGGCCGTTCGCAATGACCGAATGGTGCCAGTACAACCACATGACCGTGATCCCGAAGAAATACGATGCGGGAAGCATCAGCTCTTTTATTTTTTTGCCGCGGAACATCAGCAACGCCAGCAGCATCATCGGGATGACGAGCACCGCTCCTTCTTTCGACAGCAGCGCCAGCAGCATTGTTATGCCGGAGAAAACGAGCGGGCTGTTTTTCCCGTTCTCACTCCATTTCAGCAATTGACGGAAGGAAATAATGCAGAACAGCAGCGAAAGAATTTCATCCGCGCTTTTGATGTTCGCCGTGACTTCGGTGTGGATCGGCAGCGCGAGAAACAGCAGCGTGCTCAACAGCGCCAGCATCACGGATTGATTGCGGAACAATTCGCGGAGCAGGCGGTACAGCTGGTAGATGCAAAGCGCAAAAAGCACCACGTACGTGAAATGGTAGAAGTGCGGCTTGTCGGGCGCGAATTGCCATTCGGTGGCGAAGAGCAGGAGCGACAGCGGACGGAACAATCCCGAATTGGCCGTGGCGAAATTGGGAAAGCCCGCCCAGTAAAACGTTTTCAGAATTTTCCCGAAGCCGTGAAAGCCTTCGTGAACGAAATCGTTGTTTGCGATCACCGCCCGATCGTCGAGCGCATAATCAAAACCGATTGTCGATGCGAAAAGCAGGAGTGTGATCCCCGCGAGAACGAGCCCGGTGTTACGGTCGTTTTGCCAGAAACCGGGTTTCACCGGAGCGGCTTTTTTTGCCATGAAGTAAATATAAGGGGCATTCGGTAAATCGGAAATTCGGTCATTCGTTCGTTTGGAGGTATTGTTGAGCTTGCCAGCCCTTTTTTCCGAATGTCCGAATGACCGAATGCACGATTCGTTCTGGCGAAAAGTGCAAGGATGTGCCACGTATTACGGTTCTTCGCAAAATTCTGTTTGACGTAAAACACATTTTTGCAAAATTTTTGCAGTGGGGAATTAGGAGCACATCAAAACGGTCGCCTACATTTGACACCGATGAAAGACAACGCGTTCCATATGCTTCCGCTTATTGTTCTTTGTCATTGCATCCGCAATACGATCTTCTGCATTACCACTTTTCCGCCGCAGCTTTAATCGTGCTGTTCCTGCGACTCCTCTTTCCGTCGCATCATAATCCCGCTTATTAATCCCCAGAATGATCATTCACGTGATCCCGGGCTTCGTGTGTTCAATTGTTTTCGCGCAGTCGACGGGATACTAAAACATAGCTGTATGCTGAACTCAATAATTCTGCTGATTCCCTTGATGCTGCTGGTCACCGCATTCGAATGGTACGTCAGCGTGAAACAGGAAAAGAACATTTACACCGGCGAGAACTACGCCATGAACCTCGCGATCGGCGCCATGGACCAGGTCTTTTCGCTGATCTATTTCACGGCGCTTTATTTCACGCTCGATTTCGTGTATCGCCACTTTCGCTTTTTTACGCTCGAAAGCCACTGGTACCATTGGGTGACGGCTTATGTGCTGATCGATTTCATTTCTTACTGGTACCACCGTTTTTCGCATCGCGTGAACATTCTCTGGGCGGGACACGTGACGCACCATTCGTCGGAACATTATAATTTCTCGAATGGTTTCCGTACGTCGTTTTTCCAGGGTGTCAATCGCATTGTTTTCTGGAGCGTGTTGCCGTTGTTCGGTTTTACGCCGCTGATGCTCGTGATCATTCTCAAATCGTCGGGGCTGTATGATTTTCTCCTGCACACGACTTACATTCCGAAGCTCGGCGTGCTCGAGAAAATTCTCATCACGCCTTCGCAGCACCGCGTGCATCACGGCCGCAACGACGAATATATCGACAAGAATTACGGCAGCACGTTCGTGATCTGGGACAAAATGTTCGGCACGTACCAGGAAGAAACGGTGCCCGTGGAGTACGGCATCAAAGGCGATTACGTCGACAACAACCCGTATCACGCGATCGGTTATTATTATCAATACCTCTGGCGCGTGATGAAGTCGACGCCGGGAATTTTGCCGAAGCTGCAGTTGCTCGTGCTGCCGCCGGACCGCACGCCGAAGCCGGAGAAGCGCAGCTGGGAAAACCGGATGATCTTCTTGCGTCACCAATCGAATCTTCCCGTTCATTCCGCGCTCCGCAACTACGCGTGGACGCAGATTTCGTGGGCGGCTTCCGGGTTGATCGTGATGCTGCTCTTCATCAATTACATGCCGCGCTGGGAACTCGTCGTATATGCGTTCATCGGCATCACGACGATGGCGGCGGCGGCGATGTCGCTGAATGGTCATTTCCGCGAGAGCTTTTCCCGCAGCGAAACGATGCGACTGCTGATGGCGATGCTGCTGCTCGTGATCGCGTACGGTTTCAAATTGAAACTGTACATCCTCGCGATTGCGCTGTTTCCGTTGGGATCGCTGTTGTATTTCTTAGTGTTGCGGGATCGGGAGCATGAGGTGATGAGTTGAGAAAAAAATGAATGCAGTAAAAAAGAAAAAGGCCGGTTCATCACCGGCCTCTTCTTTATTTTGCAAATTCAATTTTACCACCCCAAAATCCACGAGAAAATCAACGGCGCAACAATCGTCGCATCGCTCTCTACAATGAATTTCGGCGTGTTGATATCAAGCTTGCCCCAGGTGATCTTTTCATTCGGAACGGCGCCGGAATACGAACCGTAGCTCGTCGTCGAATCGGAGATCTGGCAGAAGTACGACCAGAACGGAACGTCGTGCCATTCGAGATCCTGGTACATCATCGGTACCACGCAGATCGGGAAATCACCGGCAATACCGCCGCCGATCTGGAAGAAGCCGACGCCTTTGCCGGAAGAATTGTTGCGGTACCAGTCGGCCAGCCACACCATGTATTCGATGCCGCTCTTCATCGTGCTTGCTTTCACGTCGCCTTTGATGACGTATGAAGCGAAGATGTTGCCCATCGTGGAATCTTCCCAGCCCGGGACGATGATCGGCAGGTTCTTCTCGGCAGCGGCGATCATCCAGGAATTTTTCGGATCGATCTCGTAGTATTGTTCGAGCACACCGCTCTTGATCATCTGGTACATGAACTCATGCGGGAAATAACGCTCGCCGTTCGTATCCGCTTTTTTCCAAAGCTCATGAATATGTTTCTGCAGGCGGCGGAAGGCTTCTTCTTCGGGAATGCAGGTGTCGGTCACACGGTTGAGGCCGCGCTCGAGCAGCGCCCATTCTTCTTTCGGCGTGAGGTCGCGGTAGTTCGGAACGCGCTCGTAATGCGAATGCGCCACGAGGTTCATCAGGTCCTCTTCCAGGTTGGCGCCCGTGCAGGAAATGATGGCGATCTTGTCCTGGCGGATCATTTCCGCAAGAGAAATGCCGAGCTCGGCAGTCGACATCGCGCCGGCCAGCGACACGAGCATTTTGCCGCCTTCGAGCAGGTGGGTTTCATATCCTTTGGCCGCATCTTTCAACGCCGCAGCGTTGAAGTGACGGTAGTGGTGATCGATGAATTGTGAAATAGGACCTTTATTCATGATAGAATTTGTTTTTCAGGATGCAAAAGTAGCCTTTTCTCCCACAATGGAAATCCGGCCGACCGGGCGCTGCTGCCGCAGAGGCTGAAAATCCCGCCGCTCGTCGAAAATAACCGTGTTTTAAGGAGCGGTTCACGCTATTTTCTTTGTTTCGCAGGGTGAAAAAAGGGCGCGTCAGATTCTTCAACACCAAAAGCCTTTTCGGTTTTATCACCGGCGAACAGGAAGCGCGTGACTATTATGTGCATGCGAAAGACCTGCTCGAAGAAGTGAAGGAAGGTGACGTCGTCGTTTTTGAAACCAAAGAGCTGAAACGCGGCCCGGTGGCGATCCGCGTGCGAAAAGCATTACCCGGGGAATAAGATTTCTTAAAGCCTGCTTAAAGCCGGATCGCTTTTCCCGCCTTACTTTTGTGTCCTGGTTGAAGTGAATATCCTACAAGGGTTTCCCAGTGAAACGACCTGAAACCACTTCAAGAAACAAGCGTTTGCCGCATCGGTTAACCTGAACTTGAAGATGAACACCCGAAAAATTACCCTCGTTTTTTTATTGGCATTCTGCTGCCCGTTCCTCATGCGCGCGCAGCTCATCATCAATGAAGTTTCGCAGGGCATCAGCGGTACCAAAGAATACGTCGAGCTGCTCGTCACGGGCACCGTCACCTGCAGCGGCATTCCCACCGTCGATCTTCGCGGATGGTACATCGATGACAATAACGGCGCACATGCTACCGGCTCCGGCACCGGCATCGCCGCAGGTTGCATCCGCTTTACACAGGATGCGTTGTGGTCGGCGGTTCCGATCGGGACGCTTATCGTAATTTACAACGACGCCGATCCGAATCCTGCCGTTCCTGCTGCAGACCTTTCGCTCAGCGACGGCAATTGCCGTTTGATCATTCCCGTCAGCAACTGCACGCTGATCGAAAAAAATACGACGACTCCGACGCTCGCCACCGCGACGTACCCGACGACAGGATTCACCTCCTGCGGCAATTGGACAACGGTCGGCATGGCAAACTCCGATGATTCGTTTCACACTGTCGATCCGCTCGGCAATATCGTGCACGCCGTCAGCTGGGGAAACAACACGCTGAACACGATCATTTATTTCGCGGGAACTTCTGCGGGAATGGTGGCCTGGATGAACAACGCCGTCGATGACAATCCCGCGCTGCAGGGCAACTGGACACGCACCGCTGCTTCCGGCACGGAAACGCCCGGTCTCCCGAACAACGCCGCCAACGCGCAATGGATCGCCACGATGAACCTCAACTGCACACCGTTCACGCCGCTTGCCGCAACAGGCACCGCCACGAATACCTGCAGCTGCGACGGCACAGCCACCGCTTCTCCTTCGGGCGGCGCAGGTTCGTACACGTACAGCTGGGCGCCTTCGGGTGGCAACAGCGCAACCGCGACGAATCTTTGCCCCGGCACGTACACCTGTACCGTTACTGATCTTGCGGGATGCACGCAGCAGGTGATTGTGACCGTAGGCGCGAATCCTTCACCGACGGTTACGCTGACAGGTTCTTCCAACGTAACCTGCAACGGCGCGAGCAACGGTTCAGCAACGGTTAATGCAACCGGCGGCTCCGGCAATTATTCATACAGCTGGGCGCCGAGTGGTGGTTCTTCTGCAACAGCGTCTGGTTTGCCGAATGGAAATTACACGGTGACGGTTACCGACGGAAGTGGATGCACGGCTTCTCAAACCGTCGCGATTACGCAGCCGCCTTACATCAACACGTTCACCACGCAGACGAACGTGAACTGCAACGGCGGCAACAACGGAACGGCTACGGTGAATGCTTCGGGAGGAACCGGCACGCTGAATTTTTCGTGGGCGCCTTCCGGTGGAAATGCGGCAACAGCGACCGGGCTTAGCGCAGGAAGCTACACGTGCACCGTTACCGACGCCAACAACTGCACCGTTTCCGAAGTGATGACGATCACGCAACCGCCTGCCATCGCCGCGACGATCTCTTCTACGAACGTCGGCTGCAACGGTGGTAATGATGGAACGGCAACGGTTGTCGCTTCCGGCGGAACGGGCGCGCTGAGCTATGCGTGGACACCTTCCGGCGGAACTGCTGCAACCGCAACGGGATTGACGGCCGGTAATTATTCCTGCACGATCACCGATGCGAACAACTGCACGTCGATCGTCAGCGTAACGATCACGGAACCTGCAGCGCTCACGGCAAGTGCAGGAAACAATGCTACGTATTGCGAAGGCTCGACGATTGCATTGAGCGGAACGGCAACAGGCCCCGTCACTTCTGTTTCATGGCAGGGTGGAACCGGAACGTTCTCTTCGCCGGGAAGCCTCAATACGAATTACACGCCCGGCATTGGCGAAACCGGTTCGGTGACGTTTACGCTGCAGGTGATGAATACCTGCGACACGGCCGTTTCTTCACTCGTGATCACGTTCACGCAGCTGCCTTCCGCGCAGATCGTAGCGGGCGGGCCGGTGAATATCTGCGCAGGCGATTCCGTGCTGCTGACGGCGAGCGGCGGAACTTCTTTCCTGTGGAGCACGGGCGCTACCGGCAATTCCATTTACGCGCATACGGCCGGAACGTACAGTGTGATCGTCACGTCGAATTGCGGAAGCGACACCGCGCAGCAAACGATCACCGTGCAGCCGTTGCCGGTCGCACAAATCACTGCGGGTGGCCCGACGACTTTCTGCACCGGCGGAAACGTGACGCTGACGGCGAGCGGCGGCAACACGTATCTCTGGAGTAATACAGCAACCACACCGGCAATCGTTGTCAATTCGTCCGGAACATACACCGTTTCTGTTTCTTCCGGCTGCGGCGCCGATACGCAAACGGTGACGGTAAATGTGCTGCCGCTTCCGAATGCACAAATCACTGCAAATGGCCCGACGACGTTTTGCACCAATGGTAACGTCACGCTGACGGCAAGCGGCGGAACTTCTTACGTGTGGAGCACTGCTGCAACAACCGCAGCGATCATTGTCAACACCGCAGGAACGTACACCGTTGCGGCAACGAATACCTGCGGTACCGATACGCAAACGATTTCAGTAAGCGTTCTTCCGCTTCCTATTGCGCAGATCACTGCGAATGGCCCGACGACTTTCTGCACCGGCGGCAACGTCACGCTCACGGCATCGGGCGGCAGTTCGTATCTCTGGAGCAACAGCGCAACGACGGCTGCGATCACGGTGAATACGGCAGGAACGTATACCGTTGCCGTTTCAAATGCTTGCGGTGTTGATACGGAAACAATCACAGTGAATACGCTTCCCCTTCCTGTTGCGCAGATTACCACGAGCGGCCCGACGACTTTCTGCTCCGGTGGCAACGTAACGCTCACGGCGAGCGGCGGCGGAACGTATCTCTGGAGCAACAGCGCTACCACGCCTTCGATCACAGTGAATACAGCGGGAACGTATACCGTCGGCGTCACGAATTCCTGCGGAACGAGCACGCAATCCGTTACGGTGAATGTGCTTTCGTTACCGGTTGCGCAAATCACGGCGAATGGTCCGACGACTTTCTGTTCCGGTGGAAACGTAACGCTCACAGCGAACGGAGGAACGTCTTATACCTGGAGCAACAGCGCAACTACTTCGTCGATCACCGTGAATACTGCGGGCACCTACACGGTTACGGCAAGCAACGTCTGCGGAACCGATACGGCGATGATCAGTGTGGCTGTGCTGCCTGCGCCTGTCGCTTCCATCTCGGGAAATACGACGATCTGTGCTGGTGATGTCGCAGTACTGACGGCATCGGGCAACGGAAGTTTTCTCTGGAGCAACGGCGCAACGACGTCTTCCATCAGCGTTTCGACAGCAGGCACGTACAGCGTTTCCGTTACGAACGCCTGTGGTACCGATGTCGCTTCGGTGAACGTGGCGGTGGGGCAGGTGACGGCGAATTTTACGCCGGATGTTATTTCCGGAACGGCGCCGGTGAATGTAGTGTTCACGGATAACAGCTCTTCTTCCGCGGTGAGCTGGCAATGGAATTTCGGCGACGGCAACAACAGCTCGCAGCAGGATCCGGCGAATACGTACACGTCGGGCGGCAACTATGTCGTCGTGCTGACGGTGAGCGATGCGCTCGGCTGCACAGACACGGCGACTGCGCTGATCGTGGTGACGGATATTCCTTCGCTGCTGACGGTGCCGAACGTGTTTACGCCGAACGGTGACGGAACGAATGATTTTTTCCTCACGCAGAATGAAGGATTGAAAACGTTCAGCCTGCAGATCTTCGACCGCTGGGGCATGCTGCTGTTTGAAACGGAAGATCCTTCGCAAGGCTGGGACGGAAAAAATACGAGCGGCGGAACGGTTGTCGACGGAACGTATTACTACGTGATCACCGCTTCCGGCTTCGATAAGAAAACGTATGCGTTCAGCGGATTCCTCACCCTTTTGCATTGAGCCATGAGAAGACGCATTTTCAATTTCATTCTGCATTCTCCCGCACAAAAATTCTGGGGCTGGAATGTTTCGCTCGTTCTCGCAATGGTCATGTGTATTACTCTTCTGTTTCGTCTCACTTCTTTGTAAATCGTCATGTCGCTGCCAACTGCTTTCCGGAAAATGACGAGCCGCCTTCTTGCAGGGATGGTTCTCTTTCTCCTTGCATTTTTCGGTGGGCAACAGCAATTGCACGCACAGGTGCCGGGTTTGTACATCAATGAAGTTTCGCAGGGTGCAAGCGGCGCCAAAGAATATGTCGAGCTCGTAGTTGTCGGAACACCTTCGTGCTTTTCGATCACCACGCTCGACCTGCGCGGCTGGTACATCGACGACAACAACGGGTTTCATGCAACAGGCGCAGGAACCGGCATCGCGCAAGGTTGTCTTCGTCTCACGCAGGATCCGCTCTGGTCGGCGGTGCCCATCGGTACGCTGATCGTTTTGTATAACGACGCCGACCTCAATGCGAATATTCCTGCGCAGGATATTTCGCTCAGCGACGGCAATTGCCGGCTCGTGATTCCCGTCAGCAATTGCGCGCTCATTGAAAAAAATATTTCGCTGCCGAGCGCTGCTGTGGCAACCTACCCGACAACCGGCTTTTCCTCCTGCGGCAGCTGGACGAACGTCGGCATGGCGAACAGTGACGATTCCTTCCAGACGGTCGATCCTTCCGGGAATCTTTTTCATTCCGTCAGCTGGGGCAACAACACGCTGAGCCCGATCATTTATTTCGCAGGAACTTCCGCAGGAATGGTGGCGCGCATGACGAATGCGACGAGCAACAACATCAGCCTGCAGGCGAACTGGACGCGTGTCGCCGTAGCGGGCAACGAATCGCCGGGCGCGCCGAACAACGCAGCGAACCAGGCCTGGATCTGCAGCATGAATAACGGCTGCACCGTCGTCAACCCGCTTACGCTGACGTCGTCACAAACGAACGCTTCCTGCAGCTGCACCGGAACGGCATTGGTCACTCCTGCCGGCGGATACAACGGTTGCAGCGGAACGTATAACTACAGCTGGGCGCCTTCCGGAGGAAACACGGCCACCGCTTCTTCGCTCTGTGCAGGAAACTACACCGTCACCGTCAGCGACGTCAACGGTTGCACCGCGACACAAACTTTCGCGATCACGTCTGCTGCAGCGTTTACACTTTCGACCACGCAAAACAACGTGAACTGCTTCGGCGGCACGAACGGTTCGGCAAGCGTAACCGTTACCGGCGGCACTGCACCGTACACGTATGCCTGGTTGCCCTCGGGAGGAAATTCGGCGAATGCGACCGGACTTGCAGCAGGAACATACACTGTGACGGTTACCGACGCCGCACTCTGCACGGCCACTGCAGTCGTTTCGATCACGCAGCCGACCGCTGTTGCAATTGCTTCCTCGCAAACGAATGCGAATTGCAACGGCTCCTGCGATGGATCTGCGACGGTGAGCGCGTCCGGCGGCACAGGAATTTACACTTACGCGTGGTCGCCCAGCGGCGGAACGGGAGCCACCGCTTCTTCGCTTTGCGCAGGAACATATACCTGCACGATCACTTCTGCGCCGGGCTGCACGACGACACAATCGTTCAGCATTACGCAACCATCTGTGCTCACCGCATCCGCTTCGGCGACGAACGTTTCGTGTAACGGCGGAAGCAACGGTTCTGCAAGCGTAAGCGTTTCCGGTGGCACGGCAGGATATTCCTATTCGTGGTCGTCGGGAGGAAATACGGCGACAGCTTCCGGTCTTGCAGCAGGAAATTACACCTGCACGATCACCGATGCGCACGGATGTGTGGTGACTGCTCCTGTTTCGATCACTGCGCCGCCTGCGCTTTTCATCACCGGTTTTCAAACGAACATTCTCTGCAACGGCGCATCTAACGGCGACATCACGGCAGTTGCATCCGGCGGCGTTTCTCCTTACACTTATTCCTGGTCGAACAGCGCCACTACGCCGACGATCAGCAATCTTTCCGCCGGTTCGTACACATGCACGGTTACGGATGCGAACAATTGTACGTTGCAGCAAGTGTTCACGCTTACACAACCGAACGCGATTA
>CAMLEF010000070.1 GCA_946478675.1 uncultured Flavobacteriales bacterium
TCCGCCGCCGCGTAGGATCGGCAATGGCCTGAAATACGTCTCTTCTTGTTTCCATTGGGAAGCAAACATTATGCAATCATCTGCTTGCAAATATATATGCAAGCATTTGATTGCGCAAGCAGGGAAGCGAAATTTGCGGTCAAATGGTTCGCGGCCAGCAGACTTAAAAAGCTTTTCAGAAAAAAAGCGCACCTGGATCAGGAGCGCTTTTCGCATTTCATGGCTGCGTAATTTCTTTTCGCTGTCCGGAAAATCCTAATTCTCCTTCACCAGCTTTACCACTTCCGGTTGATCACCAGCGATCCGCAGGAGGTAAACGCCCGGCGGCGCTTCCGTTAAATCGATTTGCTCATTCGAAGCTTCGATTTTCCTGCGCAGTATTTCTTTACCCAACGCATCCGTCACCACCATCTCCTTCTCCATCTCGTCAGGCATAACAAGATGAAAGATCCCGCTTCCCGGGTTGGGATAAACCAAAACCGAAGCCGCCGCTGTTGATTCATGTATTCCCAGCGGTCCAGCCGATCCGGATTGATCGAGCTTGTGCATATACATCTGCTCCTGCGTCGCGGAAAGAAACGCGGTGCCGACGCCGGGATTAAAATCCGTAGTCGTATCGAATACGCCGGTGGAATAAATGCTCATGTCTTCCGGGATCACCAGCGAATAGCCGTACGCATTTTCCGTACTGCCCATTTCGATCGCCCAATCCAATGTACCAGCGGTGTCCAGCTTCAGCATGAAAATATTGGAGACGCCCGGTCCGGATGTATTGAAATTCAGCACACCGACACCCGGATCGAAATCGGTCGGGCCTTTGTAATTGCCGATCATGTACACATTGTTCTGCACGTCCGTCGCGCAATAATACCCGTTGCCGCATCCGGTGATCGTCCACGTTCGCACCCACACGAATTCGCCCTGCGCATTCAGCTTGAGCAGGAAAATATCACTCGCGTTGGAAGCGGCCGTTACATTGTACACCGCAGCACCGGGATCAAAATCCACCGTGCCGCCGAATGGCCCGCTCACGTACACATCGCCAGCGTGATCAATGGAAACGACCATGCCCACATCCATCGAAGTCGCTCCGACCGGCACCGCCCAATCCAGATTTCCATTGGAAGAATGGAGCTTTAAAATAAAAGCATCAACGGTGTTCGTGGTAGCCACGAGATTCAACACACCGGCACCGGGATCGAAATCGGCAGTGCCCATGAAGCTGCCGGTGACATACACGCTGCCGGCATTATCCGCAGCAAGCGAATAGACCGTCAGCATATTCGTTCCGCTGATCTGATCGCTCCAGAGATAATTGCCGGAAGAGTCGAGCTTCAGAATAAAAATGTTGGGATAGACGCTGGACGAGCAAACCATATTCTGAACGCCGGGGCCCGGATCTGCGTCGACCGTTCCGTGAAAGTTAGCGGTTGCAAAAACATTGCCAGCGGTATCACAGGCAAGATTCATGTCTTCCATATACGCGAGGTTTCCGCCGAACGCTTTTGCCCAGATGAAATTGCCGTTCCTGTCGAGCTTGAGCACAAAACCCAAACGCGTTCCTGTTTTCGTCAGCATAAAAACGCCGGGGCCCGGATCGAAGTCGGTGGTTTTTGTAAAGGCGCCGGAAAGGTAGAGGTTCCCTGCCGCGTCGTTGGCCAGCGAACCCACCAGCACCGCCCCTGAATCGCCAAGGCTTTTTGCCCAGAGCAAATTTCCGAGCGGATCCATCTTGATGAGATACGTGCTCTGCGCCGTAGTGGAAAGGTTCCATTGTCCCGGGCCCGGATCAAAGTCGACGGTCCCGGTGTACACGCCGGTGGAGTACACATTGTAGGAAGTATCGGCGACAATGGTATTCCCGTACAACGCGCTTACGCTGGAGCCGGGATTGAAATTCGTTCCTCCCGCCCAATCAAAATTGGGTGCCTGCGCATGGGCTTCGGAAATAATTATTGCGAGCAGCGCTACGGCAAAAACCACTGTTTTTCTCATGGCAGGATAAGATTAAAAAGCAAGAACTTATGGTTGTTTTATAAATGTAGGAAATCCACCCTTCCCGTCCGGCAGCATCAACTCTCATAACAGTTGAACTTTTTAATGGATGAACGACAAGGATGGAACAGCCAATCAAATATTCACAGAACAATTCAATAAAACCTTTTCAGAACTGCGAAGCTTTTTACATTTGATCATGCAACCCCGATTTCCGGCCCGCTTATTCCGCCTGCTGCTGCTCCTCTTCTTCTCTCCCATTCTCCTGCGCGCGCAATCGCCCACGCCCAACACCTACGCGCAACATTACAGGCAGGCGCTCACGTATAGCGATGCTTCGCTCTTCGGTCCCGCCATCGAGGAAATAAATGCGGCCATTGCCGTTGCAACTTCGCAGCACCAGGAGAAGCAACGCATCGAAGCAGGCATTGCGCTCGGCGAGCTGTTCCGCAAAACCGGCGACTACGAAAAAGGACTTGCGCAGCTGCGTTCACTCACAGGCGCGGTGGCTTACCCGGAATTGCAAGTGCGGCGACTCGATCGTATGGCGGCGATCTACGATGAATGGCACAACACGAAGCTGCTGCACGGACAGGATTCTGTTTCGCTTTACCTCGACAGCGCGCTTTCGTTATCGTCGCGATTGCATTTGCCTGCGGAAGAAGCGAGCCTGTACAACCAGCTCGGTTTTCACTTCTGCACAAGCGATCCGGAAAAAGGGCTGGATTACCTGCTGCATGCGGCGCAACTTTTCGAGAGCCTGCGCGATACGCACAATTACGTGGGCGCGATGACGAATGTGCTGCGTTGCTACATGGCACAACACGACAGTTTACATGCGGGGCGCATCATCCGCGAACTGGTGCCGCTGATCAAGGATAAGAAATGGTACACGGCGGAGATCGAGCTCTACCGGATCGCAGCGAGTTTCGCGTTCAATTACAGCAAAGATGGGGAAGCGGCACAACAATGGTCGGCGATGGCGGACCGCAGCAACATCGCGAATCTCGAAGCGATCAACACCACACAGCTGAACGCGCTCCGCACGCTTTACGAAACGCGGCAGCTGCAGGAAAGGCTGCTCTTCCAGCAAGAGGCGCTCGATCGCGAATCGCGGCGCACGCGTGACCTGGTCCTGTTTTCGATCCTGCTCGGCGGGTTGGCCGTCATCGTCATTACGCTGCTGTTGCGCGAACGCACATTGCGCGGGCGACTCAAAACCGCCAATGCCGAATTACAGATCAGCAACGAAAAATACCGGCTGCTGATGATCGAAAGCAATCACCGGATCAAGAACAATTTGCAGATGGTGATCTCGATGCTGCATTATTCCGAAAGCGAAACGCAGCACGACCCGTCTTCCGCTTTCCGACGCATGGCGCAGAAGATCCGGACCATCGGCGCACTGCACCAGCATCTCTCCGGGGACGCGCACAACGAGTTCGTTTCACTCGACGTTTATTTCGCTGCGATCGCTGATCTGTATGCCGACATCGCCGTCGATTTTCCTGCCGTCCGCTGTACTGTCGAGCCGGCAGCGATCCGCAGCGAACGCATCGTGTATTTCGGTTTGCTCCTTAACGAAATGCTCGCCAACACGATCGAGCACCGCAGGGGAATGGGAGACGAAATAAGCGTTGAAGTCACAAAGCACAACGAGCGCTACCGGTTCGATTACCGCGATCATTCCACGCACGATCTTACGACGGCGAAAGGCACCGGCAGCGGGTTGATTCGCGGGCTGGTGGAACGGGTGGGCGGAACGGAATTCAGCGTCGATCCTTCGAACGGACATTATCAATTCTTTTTCCATGGCTAAAATCGAGCTGGTGATCATTGAAGACGAATTCTTCGCGGCGAATCATCTACGTGAACTGCTGGGCACGCTGGGCTATCACGTGAAAGGAATTTTTTTCAGCGGCGAAGATTTCCTGCAAAAAACGGATTGGCGTTTCGATGCGGCGATCGTCGATATTTTTCTTTCCGAAAAGCTCAGCGGTCTCGATGTGGCGGCGAAGCTGAAAGAACGACACAAGCCGTTTATTTTTCTCACGGCCAACCAGGATGCGCAAACGCTGAAAGCCGCAGCACGACAGGCGCCGCGGGCTTACATCACCAAACCGTTCCGGCAAAGCGACGTGCAGGCGGCGCTCGAGATCATTGCGAACAGCCTCGCGCCGAAGCTGCAGGTGAAAGTCTCGCGCGGCAGCGAAGATCTTCATCCCGCCGATATTCTTTTCATCCGCTCCGACGGCGTTTACACGGAGATCGTCACGCTCAACGAAACGCTCGTTCAGCGCAAGCTGCTAAAAGACATCGCGCAGGAACTTCCTTCAACGTTCATCCGCGTGCACCGTTCCTACATCGTGAATTCGGATTACATCGAGCAGCGTTCGCCGGCAACATTGATCGTGCGCGGCAATGAAATTCCCATCTCGCGCAGCTTCCGGAAAAATCTCGACTGACGAAAAAAAAACGTGCCCGCATTTTCAGCAGGCACGTGACGCAGACAAAACACGGACCGGAAGCTTAGCTCACCGATACCGGGGGGTTAACATATTTGCTCTGCAGCGGCGATTGCAGCGATGCGGGCTGTAAAAAATCAGCGGCATAAATTCCCGGCGCCGCCTGCACATTGATGCCGTTGATGCCATTCGAAAGGCGGCAGATGGACGCGTTAGTCAGGATTGCCGGGCGGATCTTCATTGCTGCATTGTCATAGTTGCCCGATTGGTTGACGCAAACGTAATCCTGGATGGCGAGCGCTTTCGTGTACGACGGCGCATAATAACCAGCGTCGGGGATCGTCACTACCGGTTGCGAAGGATCGGTGACGTCGAGCACACCGAACTGCAGGGCCAGCGCGAGATTGAAGGCACCCGAATTGTCGTTGATGAGCGTGAGCTGGAAGCCGGTGATCACACTGATGTGATTCGGGTTGCTGTGTACCGGGGGTTTCACATAGGTGCCTTCAAACGTGCCGATGTTATCGATCGCCGGCGTGTACGTCGTTCCGTTCCAGAACGCAGGATTATTGTAATCCGCGACGGAAGGAAAAACTCCTTGCGTGGTCAATTCCATATTCGCGCCTGCGGAGACAACCGTTCCCTGCACGGCGAGGTAGAGATAGCTGCCGCAATTCGGGCTGCCGTACGGATTAATATTGGTGAAACCCAGCGATCCGAAAAAGCAATTGGGATGTGTGCCGGCAAGGCTGACGGTATTCGAGCAGAAGCCCCACGCATATTGATTATAAACGGGAACCGCCGAGCCATTGGGATAATCGGCGATGTGGCAGGTCACCTGGTTGTAATCGACACGTGTCGTCGGATCTACCGTGTACGCCGCCTGGTTGTTAGCCGCCAGCTGATCGGCGCTGCCCGTAGCTAATTCGGTAAGCTCGTTGGCGAACGTGCCCCACACGAGACTGCTCTCGGAAGAGTTGCCGAAATTTTCGGTGATGCCGTTCAGCAGGCTGTAGTGGTTCGAGTTGCTGCCGGTGGAAGTGATCAGCAGCTGCAGCGCCGTATCGTGCAGGTAAAGCGTCATCGCCACGAGCGAGAACGTATAGTCCATCAGGCGGAGCATTGATTCGTACTGCGTCTCATCTTTGAACGAACCGGAGAGATTGGTGACGTTGCCGTTTTCTTTCGCGAGCAGCACCATCGACGACCACGTAGCGATCGCATCAACGCCCTGGGAGCTGGAGCTGCCGCCGGGAGTAGCCGTCGAGAAAATGCCGCTCAGGCTCGAAGTGGCAGGATCGAGCTTGCTGATGACGGCCGAATTGATCAGCTCGTCCAGCTGTTTCAGCGCTGAAGGACGAACGGTGCCGTTGGAGTCGACGCAGCCCAGGCACCAGTCGCTGTACGCGATTTGTTTCGTGCCGGCATCCACGGTGATGAGGCCGTTGAAGTTGCCGTTCTTGTCGAGGCTAACCGTACCCAGGTCGGCATGATAGGTCTTGAGCAGCTCGTGCGCATAGTTCAGCGAGTTGGCGATACCCGACCATTCTTTGACCAGGTTATTCTGCTGCAGCGCGGCGTAAATATTATCGAGGTCATGAATGATGCTCTGACCAAGATCCTCGAGCAATGTTGCGAGACTGGGCTGGTTGCCGAGAATGGCGTTGATAATAGCAGAAGCTTCATTGTCGCGGTGCTCGTATACCGCTTTGAGTGCGCGCATCACGCTGACGGCTTTGCCGAAATCGAATCCCATAGTTGTGGTTTTTTTAGATGAATAATTATACGGTTCAGTTGGTGCGCATGATGTAATAAAGCGCATAATAAGGCGGGCGGTTTTCGTGCGCCTGTCCGCCTTTGTTGGCGTCGGAAGCAGCGGGTTGGTTGCCGCCGGTTGCGTTTCCGGGTGAGCCGGCGCCACCGGATTTCCAGTCATCGTTGACCGGGTTGAATTGCTGATAGCCGTGATTGTGCGGCGGAATTTGTTCGGGCGTGAGCGTAACCATTTCCTCTCCGCCGGTGTCGCCCGGGTTGTACGTCTTGCCTGCGCCGACGATAAAAAGATCGCGGAGGTCGGGCGTGTTGTTGCTTCCGTCGCAGCAATTCCAACCGATCGGGAGATGATCGATAGTACCGCTGAACATGACGATGCTGCCGATCGGAACAGTGCCTGTAGGGGTTGCCATAATTTTCGTTTTTAGGTGATGCAGCGAAAGTAGCAGCACACGAAAGCGGCAACGGGAAATTGTAGTGGGCGACGGATTTTTGTTGTGAATTGCAGAAAATAGCTACGAGATCGAAAGGAAATCGTACAATAACACAACAGGAATGGAGAACAATGCTGCGCACCGCTTTATGAAAAATTCTGGTACCCGATGAGCAGCGAATAAATGAATTCAAACGACCTTTACAGGCATTGAAAACCATCACCCTATACCGCCCGGTCGGCGTACGCGAACTGGAACTGGTCATCGATTCCGGAATGATTGCATTTCCGCCACGGCTGGAATGGCAACCGATTTTCTACCCGGTGCTGAACAGTCCTTACGCTGAACAAATCGCGCTGGAGTGGAATACGAAAGATGCGTTTTCCGGTTACGCCGGTTTTGTAACAGCGTTTGATCTCCCGGAAGATTATCTGCAGCAGTTCGAAGTTCAAACCGTCGGCAATGACCGTCACCAGGAACTTTGGATCCCGGCAGAACGTCTCGAAGAATTCAATTCGAAGATCATCGGGAAGATCCGCCTGGAAAAATGTTTTTACGGAGAAGGTTACACGCACAATGCTAAAATAGAAGCCTTGCTCCGCTGAATTTTTCACGCGCTACGGCTGCCCCCTTTCCTCCCGAAGAACCATAGATCTGTCCTGTTGCATAACTCGCATCACCGGCGGCCAGCTGCACGTAGATCGATGCGAGCTCTGCCGGTTGTCCCCGGCAGCCCAGCGGCGGTGGATGTATTTGCCACAATCCGAACTGCTTTTAATTCGTGCCTGATCCGCAGGAACCTTCCGTAATCCCTATGCAGAATTTGCAGGTTGCGTATCTTCATTGCCGCATGTTCCCCCGTGCCTCAGCGCCCGCTGTATGAAAAACCCTTTCCGGATTTTGATCGTCGAAGACGAGCTGCTCATCGCTGAAATGCTGCGTGAAATGCTCCTCGAGCTCGGCTACCAGGTGGTTGGTGTAGCGCGCGATTACCGCAACGCGCTTTCTTATCTCGCGCACCGCAACGACATCGACCTTTGTTTCGTCGACATCAACCTCGAAGCGGAACAGTCGGGGTTCGACGTGGTGAAAAGCATCCGCGAAAATTATTTCGTGCCGTTCGTTTTTCTCACCTCGTATTCCGACAAGCAAACGATCACGAATGCTGCGGCGTTCGGACCGGAAGCGTATCTCGTCAAGCCGTTTTCCGCTACCGATCTTTTGACGACCGTGGAGATCATCCGCAGCCGGAAACAACGCGCGGCGGGAAACGAAGAAGAAAAAATCATCCTGCTGAAAGACGGCAGCCTGACGGTGAAGGTGAGCAAGGAAAAAATCCTCTGGCTGAAATCGGACAATATTTACGTGGAAGTAAAAACGGCTGCAAAAACCTATCTCGTCCGCAACAGCCTCGAACGTTTCCTCGAAGAATTGAACGATGCTTCTTTCGTTCGCACGCATCGTTCGTTTGCCGTTAACATCGATAAAGTGGAAGCCGTCAGCGGGCAGGAGCTGCACATCGGAACGGAACGCATCCCGCTCTCGAGGAAATACCGCGATGCGATCCACCAGCAATTCGACAGCTGACAAACTCAAACAAAAAAAGGCCGTTCACAACATTTTAATACAACCCCGGATCTTTTCTCTGTTAGTTTAAGCCGTCTTTGAAAAAACATCCTCACTATCTCCGCCGTTTGCTGTCGCTGCTCCTGCTGCTTCCCTGCTTCCTGCAGGCGCAACAGGAAAGCGTCACCGCGCAGCAACTCCGGCAGCAGCTGAACCGTTCATTGGCCGACAGCACACGCGCACGCCTCGAAGGATTGCTCGCGTGGGAGCTGCGTTTTTCCAAACCGGCAGAAGCGATCGAACTCGCCGATTCGGAAATCCTGCTGGCGAAACAGCTGAACGATCCGCTGCGGCTCGCCGACGGTTATCGTGTAAAAGCGCTTACGCTGGTGATCGCCGAAAAAATTCCGGACGGCATGGCGGGTTACGATACGGCGCTCGTGTATGCGCGGAAAGCAGGCAGCCTGTATTACCAGGCCTCCTGCTACAGCCTCATGGCCGGCATGTACGGTGATCACGGCGATTACGACAAAGCGATCGAACTATATGCTGCAGGGCTCACGCTGGCGCAACAGACGAATGATCCGCACCTGATCGCGACGCTGAGCAATAATCTCGCGGAATCGTACCAGAGCGACGGACGCGAAACGACGCTCGTGCAGCAGTATTTTTCGATGGCGCTGGAAAACTCGATGAAGTCGGGCCATTGGGCGGATGCGGCCATGAACGCCGGCAATCTTGCGCGCGAATACCTCAACATCGGCGATACGTCGGCAGCGGATGCGGCGCTTACACAGGCGGTAGAACTGATGAACCGCGATCGCTCCGACGTGTATCGTTACGGCACGACGCTGCACGTGCTCGCATCGGTGTACCTCGATCTCGGGAAAAACGGCGTAGCGGAAATGTATGCGCTGGCTTCGCTCCGGATCATGGACAGCCTGCAGCGGCCCGACAATGCGCTGCGGCCACTCACGGTGCTCACCAGCATTTACATCGCCGAAAAAAATCTTCCGCAGGCCGAACGCACCGCCACGCGCCTGCTCAACGACGGACTCGCGCAGCACGCGAAGCTCTACATCCGCGACGGCTACAAAGCATTATCGGATATCGCGCGACTGAAAAAAAACGATGCGGAAGCGCTGCGTTATTACGAGCTGTACAAAGCCTGGAACGACAGCGTGTTCCGCGCCGATCGCGAACGCAGCATTTCCGATATGGAGACGCGCGCGGCATTGGCGCAGAAAGAGCTCGCGGTGAAATACGAAACGGAAAAGAAAGAAGCCGAGAACGCCAACCTGAAAGCGCGAAACGAAAACCTGCAGTCGGAAAAGCTGCTCGCGATTGCGGCCTGTCTGGTCTTCGTTTTGCTCGGCGTATTGCTCTGGCTCGCCAACCGGAAAAAACAAAAGATCAATGCCGAGCTCGAAGCTGAAAAGAAGATCGTCGAGCGGCAGGCGCAGGAAAAGAGCATGCTCGTGCACGAGATCCATCATCGCGTCAAGAACAACCTGACGATGCTGAAGAGCCTGCTCTACCTGCAGTCGCGCGCATCATCGCAGCACGAGGTGAAAGCGATCCTCAGCGAATGCCAGGCGCGCATCCAGAGCATGGCGCTCGTACACCAGAACCTCTACGGAGAAACGGACGCCGGCACGCTCGACTTCACCGCTTTCCTGCAATCGCTTTTCGCAGAACTTTCCAATTCGTTTCAATCCTCCGAAGGCGAAGTTTCTTTTTCCGTATCCGGCCATTGTCCGCCGATGAATATTTCGCATTCGATCGCGCTGGGGCTGGTCATGAACGAGCTCGTCACGAATTCGCTGAAATACGCTTTCGCTGCGCAGGAAGACGGCGAGATCCGCGTCGACATGCACAGCACGGATCAACAGCTGCGCATTCGTTATTCCGACAATGGCCCGGGACTGCCGAAGCCTTTCGATCTGGCGGAAGGCGGATTCGGATTCCGTTTGCTCGATCTTCTTTCGCGCCAGCTGAACGCGCAGCTCACGTATGCGCGTGAGAATGAAGAATCGGTTTTCGTGCTGGTGCTGCCGCTCTGATTTTTACGTTTCGTCATTCGCATACAAAATCCCGCCGTTCTCAACATTTTCCGGAGCGCGCTTTTTCTGCCGTTTAGTTTTGCCGCAAACGAAATTCAAACGAAATGAAAAGGAAATGGTTCAGCGCCGGCAGCTTCACAGCTTTGCTGCTGTTGTCGTCCGCGCTCCGGGCACAGTCCCCCGTGCTCGTTAAAGACATCAACACCACCGACTACGATTCGTACCCGAACAATGGGGTCCAGCTCGGCAGCGAATATCTTTTTAATGCGAATGACGGTATACACGGCGAAGAGTTGTGGAAGACCGACGGAACGACCGCAGGAACGGTGCTCGTGAAAGACATCAATCCTACCGGCCACAGCCGCGTGCTCAACAACGGCCAGCACGCGATCCTGAACAACAAAGCATTCTTCGTAGCCGACGACGGCACGCACGGCAAGGAGCTGTGGATGAGCGACGGCACCACTGCAGGCACGCAGCTCGTGATGGACATCGCGCCCGGCAACAACAGCAGCTATCCCGATTACATCCGGGCCTGCAATGGGTTTGTTTTCTTTACCTGTGAAGACGGCACGCACGGACAGGAAGTGTGGAAGACGGACGGCACGACCACTTCGCTCGTGATGGACGTCCGGCCCGGCAGCAGCGGCGCATACATCTACGGCGCAACGGTGCTCGGCAACCAATACATTTTCGATGCCGACGACGGCGTGAACGGCAACGAGCTCTGGAAAACCGACGGCACCACGACGACCCTGATCGGCAACATCAACCCCGGCAGCAACACGGCAGATCCGCGCGGCATGCAAACAGTCGGCAACATGGTTTACTTCTCCGCGAACGACGGCACCAACGGCAACGAGCTCTGGAAAACCGACGGCACCACGCTCACGCTCGTCGCGGACATCGAAGCGGGCGCCGGCAGCAGCGATCCGTCTTTCTTCCTTCCGCTCGGCACCAACGTGGTGTTCCAGGCGAACAACGCGAACGGACTGCAGCTGTATATCACCGATGGAACGTCGGCAGGAACTTCATTGCTGTCCGCTTCGGAAAACGTGGATCTCTCGCTGGGCTACGCACTGTTGCCGAATGGTTTGCTCTTCGTCGCTTCCGATGCTACGTACGGTGACGAGCTGTGGAAGACAGACGGGACCGTCGCAGGCACGCAGCAGGTTTTCGATATCAACCCGGGCACAAACGGCAGCAGCATTTACAACTTTTCCGTGCTGCTGAACGGCGAAGCTTATTTCGGCGCTGACGATGGCGCGCATGGCCTGGAGCTTTGGAAAAGTGACGGCACCGCGATCTCGATGGTGAAGGACATCAATTTCGGCAGCTCCGATGGTGATCCGAATAACTTCTTCGTGCTCGGCAATAAAGTGTATTTCAACACGACGAATTCTAACGCCACGAATTACGAGCTGTGGGAAAGCGACGGCACGCTGAACGGCACGCAGCTGGTGAAAAACATCAACACCGTCACCGACGACGGCGATCCGAGCCACCTGGTCAATTTCAACAACCAGCTTCTCTTTAGCGCCAACGGTAATAACCTCGGTTATGAAACCTGGAAATCCGGCGGTAATGCGCCCAGCACGAATATCGTTTCCGACATTAACCCGGGCGGAAACAACTCGCGGCCGGATCATTTCACGCAGGCCGGGGCGCAGGTCTTCTTCTCCGCAAATGACGGCACACACGACTACGAGCTCTGGAAAACCGACGGCACAACGGCTTCGCTGGTGATGGATATCAATTCCACCGGCGGCTCGTATCCCGATTATTTAAAAGCGCTGAACAACTGGATATTTTTCGCTGCAGACGACGGCGTGAACGGAACGGAGCTCTGGAAATCCGACGGCACAACGACCACGATGGTGATGGACATCAATGTAGGCGGCAGCGCATCACCGATGACACTCGATACGCTCGCAGGATTTCTCTACTTCAGCGCCGACGACGGCATTCACGGTCGCGAGCTCTGGAGAACGGATGGCACCACGACAACGATAGTGATGGACATCAATCCTTCGGGCGATTCCTGGCCGGAATACAGCGCAGTGCTGAACGGCTATCTCTACTTCGGAGCGGACGACGGCACCGGCGAAGAAGTGTGGCACACCAACGGCACGAACACGACAGTGGTAGGAGAGATCAATCTTTCCGGCGGCTCGTATCCTGCGTATCTCAAGACCTGGAACAATTTCGTTTACTTCAGCGCGGACGACGGTGTGAACGGACGGGAACTCTGGAAAACCGACGGCACGGCGCTGACGATGATCCAGGACCTCAACCCCGCCGGAGATGCAGACCCCAGCCAGTTTACCGCTTTCGGCAGCGAGCTGCTCTTCCAGGCTGCTGACGGCACTTCCGGCGACGAGCTCTGGAAAACGGACGGCACAACGATTACACCGGTAATGGACATTCTGCCCGGCGCAGGATCTTCCTCTCCGCAAAAATTCATTGTATGCGCCGGCAAATGTTTCTTCCGCGCCGACGACGGTACGCACGGCAATGAAATGTGGATGACGGACGGCACGGCTGCAGGTACGATGATGGTAGCAGATCTTTCGCCCGGCACGGTCAGCGGCGATTTCTATAACCCGGCGGTGATCGGCAACACGGTGTTCTACGAGGCGTACACCCTGCAATACGGCTGGGAGCTCTGGAAATATTCTCCGTTCCCGATCATCTCGAATTCCGGCCTCGGCGGCAACCAATGCGAGAATACGACCTTCACGCTGCAGTATGAAGCGAACGGCACGATCAACGCGGGCAACACTTACACCGTAGAACTTTCGGATGCAGTCGGCAGCTTCGCATCTCCGACTGTCATCGGTACGTTGAATTCATCTGCGCTCAGCGGCATCATCAGCCTGCAGATTCCTTCTTCCGTTCCGACCGGCAACGGTTACCGCATCCGCGTCAACTCGAGCGACGTGGCGGCGATCGGCGAAGACAACGGTTACAACATCAGCGTGCATGCGCAGCCTTCTGTAACGGCCGCTGCGGCTTCTACAAATGTCTGCATTACCGACGCGGCAGTAGCGCTGAACGGCCTTCCCGCGGGCGGTACCTGGTCGGGCACCGGCGTGAGCGGCACCACGTTCGACCCGGCAACAGCAGGCGCAGGCACGCAAATCCTCACCTACTTCTACATCGACAACAACGGTTGTTACGATTACGCAACGGACACGGTTACGGTGAACGCCTGTGTCGGTATTGAAGAAAATTCACCCGCTTCATTTATGAATGTTTATCCTAACCCTACCAGCGGCAATTTCAACGTGGAAATTGATACCGATGCACAGCTGTTCCTGTACAATTCACTCGGGCAGGTCGTGTACAACACGACGGTGAAAGCCGGCACGACGCAAATCGACATGAGCAATTATTCGATCGGCCTGTACCTGATTTCCGTAGTGAAGGACAACCAGGTGATCCATTCCGCTTACGTCTCGCGGCAATAACCCTACCGCAAGACAAAAAAGCCCTGCAGCAATTGTTGCGGGGCTTTTTGTTTTGAGTGAGGCGGATCGAATAGAGTTTCGGTAAAGCTTCAATTGGAATTTGCAGCTGAAACAAGAAAACGGATCATTGCCGGACCAGGAATTCTGATCAGCAAGATCCGTTTATGCATTCGCAATTGCAGATTTCTATCCGTCCATGCGCACGATCTTCGGCGTAAACTTCCCGACGATCTCCGTGAAATTTTTGCGAAACAACTTCAACAAAAAAAATGGCCGCTCATTGCTGAACGGCCATTTTTTTATACTTCATCATTTCCTACCGCTGCAGCACCACCTTCTTCATCACGCTTCCTTCTGCAGTCGTCACCTTCACAAAATAAACGCCGTTCTCTTTTCCGCTAAGATCCACTTTCGTCGTGCCGGCATTCACTTGTTGGTAAGTCACGACTTCACCGATCGCATTGAACACTTCCACCGTCATCGCTTTCGAAGTGGTTTCAATGTTCAGCATGCCGCTCGTCGGGTTCGGATAGAGTGACACCGGCGCCGCACCATTCGTCATCACGCCCGTCGTCACATTCACCCAGATCATATCCGAAGTCGTATTCGTGACGATCGCCGGGTTGAAATCGAAATAGATGTACGCGGTGTTTTCAATCGTCGTTCCTGCAGGAAGATTCGGTCGCGTTTTCACCGTGTAATTGACGTAGCCGTGGCTCGCGGGTTCATTCACGTTGCTGTCGGGGAGCATAATGTTGTGGAACGTGAAACGCATCAGCCCGTTGCCGCTCATGTCGAACGTGTAGGGATGGCTCGAACCGCCGGGCACTACGCTGCCGGGATAGAGATACGGCGAAAGCGTGTCTTCCACGACGATGTTGAACGCGGTGTCGCTGCCGGTGTTCTGGAAGAAGATCGTATACGCGAGCACCGAATCTGTCGGCGCAATTCGACCGAGCGAATCCATCGTGGCCGAAGCGGCAATTTTTTCATTGGGATCATACGCGCCCGTGATGATGCGCATGCTCGGCATCGTGTTGTCCGCAGGCATCGTGTCGCCGGCTATCGGGAGCACCGACGCGAGATAATGCAGTTGTCGCCCGATGTATCCGCCGTTGGCGAGGGTCGGCACCTGTAGCGTAACGTTTACCGCGCCGGTTTGCCCGGGCTGCACGGTCCCGATGTTCCATTCGAGGTACGCTTGCTGGTTGACGGAAGGCGAAGGAGCGGCGTTCACATAACCGAGAATGGAATCATACGCCAGCGTCAGCACCACGTTCGATACCGGCAGCGTTCCGACGTTAACATAGTTCAGGTACACGCCCTGCATGAAACCCGGACGCGCCACACCTGCTGTCAGGCTCACGCGCAGATCCTGCACCGAAGCGCTTTGACCAGCAGCAAAATCCATGTTCGCAATCGTGTCGCAAAGCGAATTGATGTTGATCGAATACTGCAGGTTAGCCGGGCACAACGTCGTCGTATACGGACTGAACCAGTTGTAATACGACATCACGGTATACGCGCCTGTGTTGTACACCCAGGCGTGATAGTTCCCGTTCGCATCCGTCGTCGCCCAATAACCGCCGGGCTGAATAAGCACGTACTGGTTCGGCACCGGCAGATCGGTATTGTTGAACACACAATCGTTGTTGTAATCCGCGTACACGCGCCCTTCGACCAGCGTCGCCATCATTTGCGGAACGATCACGCTGCCGGTGCTGGTGCAACCGCTGTTGTCGGAAACCGTTACGGAATACGTCCCGGGAGCAAGGCCCGTAATTGTATCGCCGGTCATGCTGTTCGACCACGAGAATGAATATGGCGGAACGCCACCCC
>CAMLEF010000071.1 GCA_946478675.1 uncultured Flavobacteriales bacterium
TGCTGATAGTGATTTTTTCCGGCGTCAGCAGCACCGCTGAAAGGATCTGGAGCGCTTCGTTCTTGGCGCCTTGCGGAACCACTTCGCCCTTGAGGCGCTTTCCGCCGATGATCTCGAATGAACTCATAAAGTGGAGTTGCGGGTTACGCGGTGCGGGCTGCGGGATGGCCGGCGGAATATTCACGTGCAACATGCATCCCGCAACACGCAACGTGATTAGCGCTTTTTCTTCTTGTTGTTTTTCTTTTTGTTGCTGTGATGCTGCATCTGGTTCTGCGGGATCGCATTCTTCGGCAGGATGTCGCTGGTGTGCAGGAAGCGGAACTGCTCGCTCACTTTCAGCTTGCCGCCGGAAAGGTTTTCGAGCTGCTCGACGATGAGTTGGTCGTTCACCGAATCGCGGTTCCAGTTGAGGTAATGCTTCTTCATCAGCTGCGCGAGCTGCTCGGTGAAGATCTCCCGGTTCTTGTCGTCGGTTTCCGCCATCGCTTTCTGGATGAGGTCTTCGAGGATCTTGCCGTAATGCTTGAAGCGGATATTGCTCTGCGGGTAAGGCACGCGTTCCGGCTTCGAATCGATGTGGCTGCGCTCCGGTTTCGGATACGGCGAATCCACGTCGAGCGCGTAATCGGCGATGATATGCAGGTGATCCCAGAGCTTGTGCTCGTAATCGGCGTACTCTTTCAGTTGCGGGTTGAGGATGGCCATCACGCGGACGATGGTGCGTGCGCAACGGCTGCGCTCATCGCGATCGGTGAGGGTCTGGCAATGTTCGATCATGCGTTCCACCGCGCGTCCGTATTCGGCAATTTTCATCGACGGCTGCGTCGTGTTATATTCCATGCCGGTGGAATTCGTAAATCCTTCTGGTGCTAATGTCATTCTTCTTGCTATTAATAAAAGGGAACCCTTTTCCAGGGTAAAGCAAAGGTAGCGAAAAAGCGGGCATTCGGTCAGTCGGAAATTCGGTCAGCCGGTTGCCGGTCGTCAGTCGTACCGGATGACCGACTGACCGACAACCGGCAGACTGTCTATCTTTGCCCCATGCAGGCGCTCGTGTACTATTTGGCTCTTCCTTTCATTTACCTCGTTTCCATTCTTCCGTTTCCGCTGCTGTACGGCTTTTCTGCGTTCGTGTATTTCCTGCTTTACCACGTGTTCGGTTATCGCAAGAAAGTCGTTTATCAGAACTTAAAAAACGCATTCCCGGAAAAATCCGAAGCAGAACTGCAACAGCTGCAACGCCGTTTTTACCGTTACCTCTGCGACCTGTTTACCGAAACGTTCAAGACGCTGACCGTGCGCAAATCGGTGATGCTGAAGCATTGTTATTTAAAGCCCGGCTCCGGCGAATTGTTCGATCGTTTGTACGCCGGGCACAAGCACGTCATTCTCGTGATGGGGCATTTCGGCAACTGGGAATGGGCCGGCAATACCTTCAGCTTAACGCGCCAACATCAGCTGCACGTCATCTACCATCCGCTGCACAACAAATATTTCGACCGCCTGATTGTCGGCATGCGCACCCGCTTCGGCACGCAACTCATCCCGATGAAAGACACCATGCGCCGCATGCTCGAAAACCGCACCGGCCCGCTCACCGCCACCGCTTTCATCGCCGACCAGACGCCGCATCCCGATCGCGCTTACTGGATGGAATTCATGCACCAGGATACGCCCGTTTTTCTCGGCGCCGAAACGTTCGCGAAAAAGCTCGATTATCCCGTCGTGTACGTTTCCGTGAAGCGCGTGAAGCGCGGCTACTACGAGATCGGCTGCGAAGTGCTCTTCGAAAATTCCAAAGCCACCGCTGAGCACGAGATCACCGAAAAACATACGCGCCGCCTCGAGCAGGACATCCGCGCGCTGCCCGAAACCTGGCTCTGGTCGCACAAGCGCTGGAAGCATAAACGACCCGTAAAAGCCTAGCATGTTCAGCCGACTCCTGTACTACCTGGTGTTAGCGCCGCTCTCGCGGATGCCGTTCTGGCTGCTGCACGTGCTGTCGTCGGTGCTCTACTTTTTCCTGTATTACATCATCGGCTACCGCAAAAAAGTAGTGCGCGAAAATCTCCGTCGCTCGTTCCCGGAAAAATCAGAACAGGAACGGCACCGCATCGAAAAAGATTTTTTCCTGCATCTCGCCGACATTTTTCTCGAAGGCGTAAAAGCGTTTCACATCACGAAAGACCAGCTGCGCAAACACGTTTCCTGCCGCAATCCCGAAGTCGTGCGCCGCTTCTACGACGAAGGCAAAGACGTGATCATCGCCGTCGGGCATTACGGAAGTTGGGAACTGCTGCTCACCGGCCTCAACCTGTTCATCCGCCATCGCGCCGTCGTCATTTACAAGCCGCTGAGCAATGCGTACCTCGACAAAAAGTTGCGCGAGAGCCGCGGCGAATACCGCACGATGCTGCTGCCGATGCAACAGGTAAAACCGTTTTTCACCGAGCCGCGAAAAGAACTTTCCGCCGTCGTCTTCGCCATCGACCAGTCGCCGTCCAATCCGCAGAGCGCGTGGTGGACGAACTTCCTGCACCAGGAAACCGGCGTGCTGTTCGGCACCGAGAAATACGCGAAGACGTACGACATCCCGGTGGTGTACGCGCACATCCATCGCGAAAAGCGCGGCCATTATTCGCTCACCTTCGAAACCGTTGCTGCCGCGCCCCGCGAAACACCGGAAGGAATGATCACGGAAAATGCCACGAAGCTGCTCGAGCAGGACATCATCGCCGCGCCCGCCTGGTGGTTGTGGTCGCACAAACGATGGAAGCACAAACGTCCGGGGAAAGTTTAACGTTCAAGGTTTAAGGTTTAAGGTTTGAAAACGAAGTTGGAGCTGGGGCAGTGCAGTTTCCATCACCAATTGTCCCGCTATCCCTGCCCGACTGCGTCATTCAGGCGGGCGCTGCAAGTCCGTCAGCGCACCTTCTCCCGCGCTTCGGGCTTTCCGCTACTATCAGGGCTATTGGGCTCGGTCCGGAAATTTCAATTTGAAACGAACCAAAAATCCGCGCAATCCGCGTAACCCGTGGCTATTTTTCCCGCCGTCAATCGCTTCCCGGATTTGAGCTTTTGAGTTTTTTAAAAGAAATTTGTCACCGCCAAATCGGCCGCATGTCAAGCCACGGATATTCAGAAATTTCGAAAGAGCTGATCCTCTCCACCCGTCCTTTTGCCAGGGAAAACCGGGCGAAGAGCTGGCTGCTGACGCTTTCCACGCTGCTGCTCCTGCTCGCGGCGCTGGCGGGAACGATCTGGAACGTGCACCCGGCGGCGAAGATCGTTTGCAGCGTGCTTTCCGGTTTGCTCATCGTGCGCATGTTCGTCATCTACCACGATCACCAGCACCACGCCATTCTCTACCGCTCCCCGCTCGCCAACGCGCTCATGACGGTCTTCGGCCTCTACATCATGGCGCCGACGAGCATCTGGAAACGCTCGCACGATTATCACCATAAGCACAACTCGAAACTCTTCAGCGCCAGCATCGGCTCCTACCCGATCATGACGCGGCAGAAATTTCTTTCGTCGTCCCGCAGCGACCGCCGCCGTTATCTCTTTACGCGCCACCCGCTCACGATCTTTCTCGGCTACTACACGATGTTCATCTGGGGCATGTGCGTAGGCTCGTTCCTCAGCAATCCGAAAAAGCATCTTGACTCGCTGCTCGCGTTGGTGCTGCACGCTGCAATTTATACGGCGGTGGCTTATTTCTTCGGCTGGCAGGGCGTAGTGCTCACGCTGCTTATTCCCTATACCATCGCCTGCGGCATCGGCTCGTATCTCTTCTACGCGCAGCACAATTTTCCCGGCGTTACGTTCAAAGACAACCGGGGCTGGAGCTACGAGCACGCCGCCATGGAATCGTCGAGCTACATGAAGCTCAACCCGGTGATGAACTGGTTTACGGCGAACATCGGCTATCATCACATCCATCACCTCAACGCGAAAATTCCCTTCTACCGCCTGCCGGAAGTGATGGAGAAAATTCCCGCGCTGCAGGAAGCCAAAGTCACTTCGATGGGACCGGTGGAAATGTTCCGCTGCCTGCGATTGAAAGTGTGGGATCCCGAAAGAAACAGGATGCTGACGCTGGAGGAAGTTTAAGGTTCAGTGTCCAATGTTCAATACCAGGCTTGTTCGGGCGAAGTCGAGAACTTTTCGCATCATGATGAGAAAGGTTCTCGACTCCGCCCGAACAAGCAGGGAAAATTTTCTTGCGAAGAAACGAGGAGTTTAAACTTCGAACTTTTTACAAAGTAGAATTCAGCAGCTTCCCGGAATCCACCAGTTTGCGCAGCGCTTTTTCCGAACGCACTTTGCGCAGCAGTTCGAGATGGCCGGCGTGATGACAATCCGTTCCTGCGAATTCGTACCAGCCTTTGTCGATCATTTCTTCCGCTACTTTTTTCGTTGCGGGCGAATAATGACCGGTGAGCGAATTCAGGTTGAGCTGGAACAGCACGCCTTTGTCTTTGAGCTTTTCAAAATTGGCGAGGTTCTTCGTGAACCAGAACGGGTAACGCTCGGGATGCGCAAGTACCGGCTTGTAACCGTCCGCCTGCAGCGTGAAGATAAACGCATCGAGATTGTCGGGCGCGTTCATGTACGAAACTTCAAAGAGCAGGTAGTTTATACCAAACGTGAGCAGTCGTCCTGCTTTCACCTTCTTCTCCATTTCGTAATCGAAATAATATTCCGCGGCCGCTTCGATCTCGATCTTCATGCCTTCCGCGCGCGCGGCGTTACGTACTTGTTCGAGGCCGGTGGAAATGATCTCCGGCGTGTTCCGGAAAAAATCGCCCATGATGTGCGGCGTCGTGACCACCTTGCGGTAGCCAAGCTCTTCCATCCCGCGCAGCAACTCCAGCGAATCTTTCATCGTCTTCGCGCCGTCGTCGATGCCCGGGATAAAATGCGAATGCATATCACAACCGAGCACGCCAAGATCCACCGGGTCGCCGGGCTGTGACTTTTTGAAAAGATTGCGGAAGATGTTCATGGCGCAGTCCTTCGAAGATAGGGAGAAAAAGTTGGTGGGTTGGTTGGGTTGGTAAAGTTGGTTGGGCTGCATTCAAATAATCAACCTAACCATCTCAATCAACCTCAACCAGCGTCATCGGGAAAAGGTTGGTGGGTTTGTTGGGTTGGTAAAGTTGGTTCGTCAGTATTCAACAACCAACTCAACCAACCTAACCAACCTAACCAACTCAACCAACCCTTCAACCTCTTCCATCAGGGCACGTCCGCCACTACACCTGCGCCACCTGCTCCACGAGCCCCTTCTTCACCGCCGGCCACTCTTCCTTCAGGATGCTGTAGCAAACGGTATTGCGGCGAACGCCATCGGGCAACTGCATGTGGCTGCGCAACAGCCCTTCGTATTTGCCGCCGATCTTTTCGATCGCATTGCGGGAATCGGTGTTGCGCTCGTCGGTGCGGAATTCCAATCGCTCGAACTGCAGCGTTTCAAAAACGTATTGCATCAGCAGCAATTTGCAGGCGCGGTTCAGTCCCGTGCGCTGGAATTCGCGGCCGATCCACGTCCAGCCGATCTCGATGCGCTTGTCTTTGTTCATGATGTTGCCGAAGCTCGTGCTGCCCGCATACGATTGCGTCTTCTTGTCGAAGATCGTAAACGCATAACGGAAATGGTTCGCACGATCACTCAGCGCAGCGGCGATGTACTTTTTCAGGTGTCCTTCGGAATGAATCTGCGAAGGCGAATACTGCACCAGCGTCGGGTCGGCGAGCGCAACAGGAAGGAGGTTGTCCCAGTCTTCCGGCTGCATCGGCGTTAATTTCACACGATCGTTTTCGAGAACGATCTCTTTTGAAAAATCGAAATCCATAAATAGTTGTTAAGGGTATTTTTCTTTTCAACCGCTTCTTCGATGGCGATTACTTTCTCCCCGCTTGTTCGAGCGGAGCCGGGAACTTTTCGCATTGGAATGCAACAGGTTCTCGACTCCGCTCGAACAAGCTGAGGAAATTCAAATTAAGACACTATCCAATGGCGGAAGAAAGAAAGTAATTGAGAAAATTGAATTAGCTATTGAACTTTCCTTTCAGCGCCGCAAGCTGGTCCTGCCAGTCGTTGCCCGATGATTTCTGCTGCTTCGATGAACCGCCACCGCCTTTCGGGATCGGCGGCGCTTTCTGCTGCTGTTTTTGCGCAGGAGCATTTTCACCTTTCATCGAGAGCGCGATGCGTTTGCGTTTCACGTCGACTTCTGTAACGGTCACCATCACCTTCTGTCCGACCTTCACCACTTTGTTCGGATCATCGACAAAACGATCGGCGAGCTGGCTGATGTGCACGAGCCCGTCCTGGTGAACGCCGATGTCGACGAACGCGCCGAAGTTGGTGACGTTGGTGACGATGCCCGGCAGGCGCATGTGCTCGCGCAGATCTTCGATCGCATTCACGCCGTCCTGGAACTTGAACACTTCGTACGTCTTGCGCGGGTCGCGGCCCGGCTTGTCAAGTTCCGCGAGAATATCATTCAGCGTCGGGAGGCCGACGGTTTCCGTCACGTATTTTTTCGCGTCGATCTTTTTGCGCTGCTCTTTATCCTGCATGAGCTCTTCGATGGAACAGCCGAGATCTTTCGCCATGCGCTCCACGATCGGGTACGATTCGGGATGCACCGCGCTGCGATCGAGCGGATGTTTGCCGTTGCGGATGCGCAGGAAGCCGGCCGCCTGCTCGAACACTTTTGCGCCGAGACGCGGAACGTCCGTCAGGTCCTTGCGCGAGCGGAACGGTCCGTGCTCATCGCGGAACTCGACGATGCTTTTCGCCAGCGAAGGCCCGATGCCGGAAACGTACGACAGCAGTTGCTTGCTCGCCGTGTTCAATTCCACACCGACCGCGTTCACGCAGCTTTCGACGACTTCATCGAGCTTCTTCTTCAGCAGCGCCTGGTCGACGTCGTGCTGGTATTGTCCGACGCCGATGGATTTCGGATCGATCTTCACGAGCTCCGCCAGCGGATCGGCGAGACGGCGGCCAATGGAAACGGCGCCACGCACGGTCACGTCCTGGTCGGGGAATTCTTCGCGCGCCACGGCAGAAGCGGAATAGATCGAAGCGCCGCTTTCATTCACCATCACGATCATAATTTCTTTCGGCAATTCCGGGATGCTGCGCACGAACGCTTCCGTTTCGCGTCCTGCCGTTCCGTTGCCGATGGCGATCGCTTCCACCTGGTGTTTCGCGATGAGCCGGAAGAGCGTATCTTCGGCTTCGCGCACTTCACGCTGCGACTGGTGCGGGTAAATGACATCGTTCTCGAGCAACTTGCCCTGGCGGTCGAGCACCACGACTTTGCAACCGGTGCGGAAGCCGGGATCGATCGCGAGAATTGTTTTTTGTCCGAGCGCGGAAGCCAGCAGCAGCTCGCGCAGGTTTTGCGCAAACACTTCGATGGCTTTGATGTCGGCGTCGTCTTTCGTGAGCTGGCGGAATTCCGATTCGAGCGAAGGCTGCAGCAGTCGCTTGTACGAACCGCTAACGGCCGCTTTCATCTGGTCGGCGACTTCTCCCCGGCCCTTCACGAATTTTTTCTCGAGCAATGCAATCGCTTCTTCCATGTCGGGAGCGATATCGAGCAGCAGCACACCTTCGTTTTCACCGCGGCGCATCGCGAGCATCCGGTGCGAAGGCGTTTGCATGAGCGCTTCGTCCCAGTTGAAATAGTCGCGGAATTTTTCGCCTTCGTCTTCTTTGCCGGCAACGACGCGGCTGCGAACGAGCGCTTTTTCTTTGAAGAGCTTACGCATCGTATCGCGCGCTTCGCTGTCTTCGCTGATCATCTCGGCGAGAATATCGCGGGCGCCGTCAAGCGCATCATCGGCATCGGCAACGCCTTTTTCTGCGTCAATATATTTCGCGGCTTCGGCATGCACGTCGAAAGCGGACTGCTCGAGAATTTTCAGCGCGAGCGGTTCGAGCCCTTTTTCGCGGGCGACGGTTGCGCGCGTTTTGCGCTTGGGTTTATACGGGAGATATAAATCTTCGAGAACGAGGATGGAATCGGCGGCAATGATTTTTTCACGCAACTCGTCGGTGAGCTTTCCCTGCGATTCGATCGTTTCGAGAATGAATTTGCGGCGTTGCTCGAGTGTGCGCAGCTGCTCCATGCGGTCGCGCACGTTGGCAATCTGTACTTCGTCGAGCGAGCCCGTCATCTCTTTACGATAACGGGAGATGAATGGAATGGTGCCGCCTTCATCGAGGAGCGTGATCGTCGCTTCCACCTGGCTGATACCGATGCCCAGCTCGGCTGCGACTTTACGAATGTTTTGTCTTTCTGTGATCTCTGACATATGCGATAAATGAAAAGCAAAAATAACCCTGCACACCGGCGCTCACGCGGGTTAGCACTGCGATAATTTTCAACGGATGTGGATAAGTTTTCCGGAAAAAAGAGCGTTTTACGAATAAGTATCTTCACAACTGAAAACGCCATCCCATGAAAAAGATTACGCTCGGGTTGCTTATCCGCACGATGACGCGATTTTTTCAACCGCAGATTACGCTGATGGGCGCAGATTTTTTTGCCACGAATTGCGCGGATTACACGGATTGATTTTCTATTCTGCAAAAGCAAACCGCGGAACTTCTTTGCCGTCGACGATCACATTTTCCGAAAACATTTTCAGCGGGCGCACCCAAAGCTGATCTTTTCCGAATTCCGGTGAATCGTAGAGCGCTTTGTACAGCACGAGCTCTTCGAGTGTTTCCGAATGACGGACAGTGCCGAGCACTTCGTAGAATTTTCCTTTGTAATGGCGGTATTTCCCGGGACGCATAAGCATTGCTGTAAAAAAATGAACCTCGGAGACACGGGGACACAGAGAACTCCGTGCCTCCGTGTCTCCGTGGTTCACATTTTATTTTGTGTCATTGATGAAAAACTTTCCGGAGCTGCTGGAATTTTCCGTTGTGAGCCGGTAAAAATAAATTCCTCCTGCGCACGGCAGTAAGCTGATGGTAGTCTCCCCGGGAAAACATTTCGCAGAAGCAACCACATTTCCCAACACGTCATACAAGAAAATTTCTGCCGCAGAATTCGATTGCACGAGTAACTTTCCATCGAGAAACCTCACGCTGTTTGCCGGAACATCAGCTGCATTTATTCCAAGACAAGGATCGATAAAAATTCCTGCGGACGCGGTGTTCGCACATCCGGCAGCATTGACATACGCGTACGTCACCGTATTCATTCCCGAAGGCGCGAGAAACGGATCCATCGTATTTCCGCTGACGCCGTTGCCGGAAAAAATTCCGCCCGCAGGATTTCCCGTCAGCGAAACCGGCAGCGCATTTTGGCACACGGTGTCGGTGGAAACGCTCATGCTCACGACGCTGCCGAACGTGGCAAAACGCGAGTAGCCGGGAATCGTTACCGAAGTTCCGTCATCGGCAGTAGCGTACCAGTCGTAAGCTGTGTTCGCGGCGAGATTCGGGATTGTCACACAAACGTTTCCTGCAGAATCAACGTACGCGGAATCGATCGCGGCGTATGCGGTTTGCGGGTACAGCGTCATCGGCAGGAAGAACGCGCTGTTCGTGTCGTTCTCGAAAGTGTTCGTTACCGGCGAATAGGTTTTTACGTTCAGCGTATTCAGCTCCGGCGAGAACGTCATGATGCGCATTAATCCTCCGCCTCCGAACGGGCGACTCTGGTAATCGGCGAGGATCGTGTACGTCGTGTCGCCGTTGTAAATGCTTCTGCGTTTCGATTCCGCGCTGACGTGGCCGCAGAGCATGAGGCAAAGGTTCGGATTGTGCCGCAGCGCCTGGTATGTCAATGCGCCCTGCGGACCGAACGCGCCGATCGCATCGATGAGGTAATGGCTCACGATGATCGCGCGCCGCGACGGGTACGCCTGCAGCAAACTGTCGGCCCATGCCAGCACCGATGCATTCGCCGACGGATCATACTCGAGGCTGACAACGATAAAATCGTATCCTGAAGCGGAGAACAACTGGAAGCTATTATCGGCCAGCGTATCGTAATTGCCACCCCAGTAGCCGCGACCGCTGAAACGGTTCTCACTGAAGTATTGATTGAAAAACGTCGTCGTGCCGTTCGGATCACCGGTCGGCCATTGATCATGGTTGCCGACGCTCATCGTGTAGGAAATTCCGTCGGGCAGATTCGTCGTCAGCGGATCTTCGATCAAACGCATCGCGGTGTCCGCGCGTTCCCATTCGGTGGGATCGCCGTTGTAGTCGCCGTTCTGCACGCAATCACCGAAATGACAAACGTGTGCAATGTTCAGCGAATCTTTGTGCGCCACGATCCAGGCTGTCTGCGCCTTGAACATTTCATTCGTGCCGTTGTTGAGCAGGCTCGTGTAATACTGCGTATCCGGCAAACCCATCAGCGTAAAATCGCGCGGCGCATTCATCGCAGGGCGGAAATAAAACCGCACGAGCACGGAATCGCCATTGACATCGGTGACGCTGGCGCAAAGCGTTGCGGTAGTCGTTTGACAGCTGTCGCTATCGGCGGGAGCAGTAACATTTCCGAACGGTGCATTCTGCGCGATGGACAGCAGCGGAAGAATTGCGCAGAGAAATGCGAGAAGTTTTTTCATCGGACCAAAGCGGGCGCTGTGGTATTACAAGGTAAGGGCTATTTTATTCCTTTTCTCTTAGTTCCAGCAGTCTGAATATGATTACCACAATGTCCTATAACTATTAAACGCCTATCACGGTCAACTGCAAAGTGTACCCTGAAGCTATTTGAAGGATCACTTCCTATTTTAATATGGGGAATAATATCGTAGGATTTACCTTCAAAAAATATACTCCTCATTTTCAAGAGTTTATTATTGGCCTTTGTTTGACTACTATCTGACATTGAAAAATCATAGCCAGCTCGCTGCATATATTCAATTTCAATTTCCTTGGCAGACCGCTCATCTCCAAAAAACAATGGATAAAGCGTCTCACCAATTGACCACAAGCAAGCCCAGCATTTATTTATATCACGAAACGTGGAATCTCTTGCAGATTCGATTGCTTCGTGAGCAAAAACAACTCTTCCATCCCAAATTTTCGCTAAAAGATCAACGACCTCTACAACAGACGAGGGAAGAGTTGAGAACATTTTAAGCGCAGAATTATCTACTTGTCGCTCTTTGAAAAGTTTCTGAAGATGCTCATTCCTTTCTTTAAGTGCCTTATTTTCGAACTCTTTTTCCCGTAAAGATTGCTCGATTGTCTCATACATATCATTCAACCATTCCACTTCTTTTCTAAGATTGCTTCGCTCTTGGTCTAATTGAGAATTCTCGTGTTCAAAAGCAGCCATCCACTCTTTATTTTGAGCGGCAGATGCTGCAAGACGCTCCGAATCCATTTTATTTAAGACTTCGTCAAAATTCAGCTGTTCAGCATCTGATTTAAATGCATTCCTCCTCACTAAAGAGGCAACTAATGAGTTATGCATAGCTTCAGCCCCCACACTATTTATATAATACCAATTAAATGCCCGATGGCGTTTATAATCTTCCGGTCTATTGATATTTATTTGTGGACTGAAAATCCTAATCATTCCGCGGCTACACCGATAATTATTCCCAAGTCTTTCGGCAATCATATCATCAACTCTTGGACTTTCAGACACAAAAACAAAAGCAGCACCCGCTAGTAAACGAGCCACTCTTCCCGCCATATTTTCAATATTATCTTGAAATCCTCTTCTATATGAAAAATAAACAAGCGGAGCTAAACGATCATTATCCAATAAAAAATGCTGTTGAAAAACATCAAATTGTTTCTCTGTCACCTGTATTGCGATTGGCTGCAAAGGGTGCTTTCCGTAAAAAGGAATCCAACAATCTGTCTTCCTTAATATTTCATGAATTATCCCTGGTGTTGTTGCTTGTGGGGCAGGTGGCTCAACGCCAACATATTCATCTAAAACAAAATGATAAACGAATAAATCAAGCCTATATTTCTGCCCCGCCTTTTTGACTATCGCATCCACTCTCCATCTTCTAAATCCGAAGTCAACATCAGGATGAACTAATTTTAATGCCCAAAGTTCTATATCGCGCTTCTCGTTGGCTACAATAAGAGTCTCTACAAATCCTCTTGAAAAGGACGTCTTTGAAGTTGTCTTAATATTGTGATTCAACCATGCCGGCATACGCTTTGCCGCCCAAGTCCAGATGGTCGAAATAAGCTCATCAACACTTTTATCCTCCTTAATGTGTAAATAAAACGAACATCTATAATGAATCCGATTTTCACTCATAAATTAGGGATTGGGTCGTTGCAATTTACAACAATCCAATTATTCAAGAAAACCAAATATTAAACAATAATTAATGGCGGAACCACTCCAGCGTCATCCGCAACCCCTCTTCCGCCTGCACTTCCGGCGCATAACCGAACGTGTTTTTCGCGCGTGAAATATCCGCCAGTGAATCGCGGATCTCGCCTTTGCGCGCCTCACGATAAACGGCATCCTGCTTCGAGCCGAGCGCGTCACGAAGAATAGAATACACTTTGTTGATCGAAATGGAATTGCCTGCAGCGATATTGAAGACTTTGCCTTTCACGTTCGCATCGTCCGCAAACAGCGCGCGCATGTTCGCCTGCACCGCGTTTGCTACGTACGTGAAATCGCGCGATTGTCCGCCGTCGCCGTTGATGTAGACTGGCGTGTTTCGCATCAGCCCGTCGATGAACAGCGGGATCGCCGCCGCGTATTCGCCTTTCGGATTTTGTCGCGGACCGAAGATGTTGAAGTAGCGCAAGCCAACGGTAACGAGCCCGTACACTTCGGCAAACACCAACGCATATTGCTCGTTCAGCACTTTCGTCACTGCGTACGGTGAAAGTGCGTGGCCGGTGCGTTCTTCGGTCTTCGGCATATCGGCATTATCTCCATACACGGAAGACGACGAAGCGTAAACGAACTTTTTCACTTTCGCATCGCGCGCTGCCACGAGCATGTTGAGGAAACCCGTCGCATTGACTTCGTGCGTCGCCAGCGGATTATCGATGGAACGCGGAACGGAACCGAGTGCCGCGTGGTGCAACACAAAATCAATTCCTTCGCAAGCGGCTTTACACTTCGCAGGTTCCGTGATCGAACCATTGATGAAGGTGAACCGATCATCACCGGAAAATGCATTGATATTTTCCAGAAATCCCGTCGCAAGATTATCCAGCACCCGCACTTCCTTCGCGCCGTTCGCCAGCAAATATTCGACAAGATGCGAGCCGATGAAGCCGGCGCCGCCGGTCACGAGAAAACGGTAATTGGAAATATCGGAAGTAAGCCAAGGCATGGGAAGGGGGTTGGTAGGTTGGTTGAGTTGGTTAGGTTGGTTGGACATAACAAACCAACTTAACCAACCCAACCAACTATTTACCGTTTCACGTACTGATCTTTGTAATAATCCTGGTAATGTCCCGACGTTACATTATCGAGCCACTGCTGGTTGTTCAGGTACCAGTCGACTGTTTTCTCCAGTCCTTCTTCGAATTGCAATGACGGCAGCCAGCCGAGCTCTTCTTTCAGCTTCGTCGCGTCGATCGCATAACGCAGATCGTGGCCGGCACGGTCTTTCACGAACGTGATCAGCTTTTCGGATTCTCCTTCGGCACGATTCAGCTTTTTATCCATGATGCGGCAGAGCAAACGGATGAGATCGATGTTCTTCCATTCGTTGTGCCCGCCGATGTTGTACGTTTCACCGTTCTTACCCTTATGCAGGATCACGTCGATGGCGCGCGCATGATCTTCCACCCACAGCCAGTCACGCACGTTCTCGCCTTTGCCGTAAACGGGAATCGGCTTGTTGTTGCGGATGTTGTTGATCGCAAGCGGGATTAATTTCTCCGGGAAATGATGCGAGCCGTAATTGTTCGAGCAATTCGAGATCACGATCGGCAAACCGTACGTATCGTGGTAAGCGCGCACGAAATGATCGGAGCTGGCTTTCGATGCGGAGTACGGCGAATGCGGATCGTATTTCGTCGTTTCGTAGAAGAAGCCTTCGTCGCCGAGCGCGCCGTATACTTCATCGGTAGAAACGTGGTAGAAGCGACGACCTTCGAAATTTCCGTTCCAGTGATGCTTCGCCGCGTTTAATAAGTTTACCGTGCCCACGACGTTCGTCATCACGAAAGCGATCGGGTTGGCGATGGAGCGGTCGACGTGCGATTCGGCGGCGAGGTGTACGACGTACGTGAAATCATGCTGCGTAAAAAGTTCCTGCAGGAAATTCGCGTCGGTGATATCTCCTTTGACGAACGTGTAATTCGGTTTGTTCTCGATATCGGTGAGGTTCGCGAGATTGCCCGCGTACGTGAGCGCGTCGAGGTTGACGATGTGGTAGTTCGGGTAATTGTTCACGAACCGGCGCACGACGTGTGAACCGATGAATCCGGCGCCGCCGGTGATAAGGACTTTGGTGCTCAATGGAAGTGGTTTGTAATGGGAGAGCTAAATTACGATTTCGGGAGAGAATTGAAGGCGTAGAAGAGAATGAAACCGCAAAGGCGCAAAGGGCGCAAAGGTTCGCCGCAGAGACGCAGAGGTTACGCTGATAAACTCCTCATCCGCTTCAACTCCGCTTCCAGCACTTCCATCTTCGAAGTCACAAATTGCCTCGGGCGTTCGATGCCGTTGTCGATCGTGATGCGTTTGTCTTTGCCGAGGGCTGTTGTGCTGACTTCTTTGATCTTCTCCAGCGGAAAATCCATCAGCACGTAGGAACGCAGGGATTTGATGAACCATTTCAGCGGACCGGCGAATTCGCTGGGATTTTTCACGAACACCAGGCGGCGGTCGGTGAGCTTCAGTTGCCCCTTGACGGTCATCGTGCCGCCTTTCATCCACACGGCGTGCGGATCGTTGACGAGCAGCTTTTCTCCGGGTTGCAGCTGAAACGGTTCCATGGGAGGATTTACGTTGTAAAAATTATGCCGTTCCGGCAAGCGTTAGCTGAGTCAGGTGTTAACACCCGACTCGTACTGTCGCTACAAGCTCCAGTACGTCAGCTTCGTGATCTTACCGCGATACAGACCTTTCACATCCGTGAGCACGCCGTTCGGTGCGAGGATCGATTGAAAATACGCTTCGTCGAGCTTGCGGTATTCTTTGTGGTTCACCGCAACGATGACGCCGTCGTAATTTTTGCCGAGCGCATTCAGTCCGAAACCGTATTCGTGTTTCAGCTCGTCGCTGTCGGCATGCGGATCAACGACATCGACCTGGACGCCGAACGATTTCAGCTCTTTCACGATGTCGGCGACTTTCGAATTGCGGATGTCGCTCACGTCTTCTTTGAACGTGGCGCCCATTACGAGCACGCGCGAATTGGAAATATTGACGCCGGCCGCGATCATTTTCTTCACGGTCGTTTTCGCGACGTAAAAGCCCATCGAATCGTTGACGTAACGGCCCGAGTTGATGACGCGCGCGTGGTAACCGAGCGATTCGGCTTTGTGCGTGAGGTAATACGGATCAACACCGATGCAGTGGCCGCCGACG
>CAMLEF010000072.1 GCA_946478675.1 uncultured Flavobacteriales bacterium
CGCGCACGCTGCGGCCGTCGATGAGAATGTCGCCTTTGTTGTATTCGTAAAAACGGCTCAGCAGGTTAATGATCGTCGTCTTGCCCGAGCCCGTCGCGCCCACCAGCGCCACCGTCTGGCCCGCCTTCACATCGAAAGAAATGCCTTTCAGGATCCAGTCTTCGTCTTTGTACGCAAACCAGAGATCGCTGAACGCGAGATCACCTTTCAGTCGTTCTGCCGGCACCGTTCCTTCGTCGGAAATGAACGCATCCGTGTCCATCACTTTGAACACGCGCTCCGACGACACCATGCCCATCTGCAGCGTATTGATGCGATCGGCGAGCATGCGGATCGGGCGGAAGAACTGGTTGATGAGCAGCACGAACAACGTCACGTCGCCCGGTCGCGCAAAGCCGTCGTAAATTTCTTTTCCCGCGTACCACACCAACAGCCCGAGCGAGATCGACACGAGAATTTCTACCACGGGGAAGAAGACCGAATAATACAGCACCGAACGCACGTTCGCATCACGGTGTTTCCCGTTGATGTCGCGAAAACGGCCCATCTCGACTTTCTCGCGGTTAAACACCTGGACGATTTTCATGCCCGTAATGTGTTCCTGCACGAACGTATTCAGCGCTGATACCGCGTTGCGCACGTCGATGAACGATTGCTTCACCGCGTTCTTGAACCACCACGTCGCGAGGAACATCACCGGTACCGTCGCCAGCACCACAAGCGTCACTTTCCAGTTCACGTACAGCATCGCGCCGAGGTAAACGACGATCGTCAGCAGGTCGCCGGCGATCACGATGAAACCCTGCGAGAACACGTCGTTGATCGCTTCAATGTCGGAGATCACGCGCGTCACCAGCATGCCGATCGGCGTTTGGTCGAAATAGCCCGAGCGGAAACGGATTACTTTGCTGTGCAGCTGCACGCGGATGTCTTTCACAATGCGCTGGCCGAGCAGCGAAGTGCTGAAGCCGTTCGCAAACTGCATCAGCGATTCGATCACCAGCAGCCCGATCATCAGCGAGCAGAAGAACGTCAGCTGCCCGTGCATGAAAGAATTTTGTTCCGCCGAATTTCCCGGCTCTGCAAAATGGTTCACCGTATAACGGATCAGCATCGGCCGCACGATCGACATGAACGACAGCGTGACCGTCAGCACGATCGCCAGTACAAACAGGCTGCGGTACGGGCGCGTATACCCGAGGATGCGCCGCAGCATCTTCCAATCAATCGCTTTTCCGGAAACAGAGCTCATATTAAAAAAAGTTGCGTGGTGCGAAGGTGCGCGGTGCGGTTTCAATCAGTGACGGATAATCCCCGTCGCAACCCGCAACCCGCACCCTCGCAACTTCACGATAAATTATATTCTTCAGGATAATCCACTTTCGTCAGGTACAAACCATGCGCGGGCACCGACTGACCTGCTTCGGACCGGTTCCCGGATTGAATGATGCGGTGCATCTCTTCCACTTCGATTTTTCCGCGGCCCGCATCCACCAGCGTTCCCACGATCGCGCGCACCATATTGCGCAGGAAACGGTTGGCGGTGATCTCGAACACGAGGTAATCCGACGCGCTGAACCATTTCGCTTTCGTGATGCGACACAACGTCGTCTTCACATCGGAGCCCGCTTTGCAGAACGCGCCGAAATCCTCATACTGCAGCAGGATTTTCGCCGCAGCGTTCATGCGGTCCTCGTCGAGCAGATCGCGGTTTTCCCACGCGAGATGATCGTTGAACGCATCCTTCCGCCGCACAATGTGATACTCGTACGAACGCGCCACCGCATCGAAACGCGCATGGGCATTTTCCGGCATGCGGTACAGCTGCTGCACGGCGATGTCTTTCGGCAGCACGGCGTTCAAATGATAAACGAAGCGCTCGTCGTTTTCCGGGATCGTTCCGTCAAAATCGAAATGCGCAAAAAATTCCCGCGCATGAACGCCTGTGTCCGTCCGCCCGCAACCCGTCACTTCGACCGGCTCCCGCAGCAGCATCGACAACTTTTCATTCAGAAAATGCTGCACCGTCGCCGTCGTATGCGGCTGCACCTGCCATCCCTGGTAAGCGGTCCCTTTGTAAGCCAGACGAAGAAAATAGCGCGACACGGAAATAGATCTTGAGCGGAAAACGCGGCAAAGTTACGCAAAAGAAAAGGTGGATGTCGCTACATCATTTAGCGGGAAAGGGGGAAGTATTTATTTTATCTATAACAGGTTTTTGTCGAATGAAATTCCGGAGCAGAAGCGTACGTGCTCTCCAGAAAAGTCCGGTCCTGCCATCCGCTGTACTCCTCGGCTACGAAAAAAGTAAACCTCGAAGGTCTCGGAGACCTTCGAGGTTTACTTTTTCTCCGCCTCCGGGGTGCCGCTCCTGTCAGGGCTATTCAGAACCGGTCGTGCTTTTACGTGCAGCTCAAAAGAAATGCTACTCCATAATGTCAAGCGCTTGTTTTGAAAGCGACCTGCATTTTTCCCATTGCACAGCGCTTTCGAGACCCGCCTTGCCCCAAATCGTATCATCATTTTTCATTTGACTTAGAGTAACATTAATTTCAATCAGAACACGCCATACTTCATCTGAAATGAAACCTGCAGCATGCAATTGCCGGGCTAATAAAAAAGCATCCTCAAAACCAAACGCCAGTTCATCCGTAACAACCACGAATTCCGGGAAAGAGGTAATTTGATCCTTACAATCTCGGGAAAGAAGCCTTAAGGCATCCACCAGGATTGAAAGCTGAAATTCAGGCGAACCTATTTCTGGATTTTTCACTTTTAATATTGCTTAATGATCTAACGAAAACTCATAACACGTCGTCATCCGCAACTGCAAATTACGACACAATGCGACGAAGCCCCAAAGCACATGCTCAACTTCGTGCCTTAGTGGCAAACATTCTATTTTCCAAATCGGCAATCGCTAAAATCCAGTTAACAGGGCTATGGAGAACCGGCCGTGCTTTCAAAGAAAAATTTCGCCACAAAGACACGAAGGCACAAAGCGTATCATCAACTTCGTGCCTTAGTGCCTTAGTGGCAAACATCCCAATTTCCAAATCGGCAATTGGCAATTGGCAATCGATAGCCATCGGATCGCCCATCCCAAAATCCAGTTAACATCTTTTTGGAACGCCCACCTTCACCCTCTACCCCATCCGGTTAACTTTGTAAACACACTTAACTGCGAAATTTTCACTTATGACCACCGATATCCAGGCCGTCAACGAACGCATCCGGCAGGAAAGCGCATTTGTCGACAAGATCAACGCAGAGCTCGACCACACCATCGTCGGGCAGAAAACCATGATCGAGCGACTGCTCATCGCGCTGCTTTCCAACGGCCACATTCTCCTCGAAGGTGTGCCCGGCCTGGCGAAAACACTCGCGGTGAAATCGCTCGCTTCCACGATCCACGCCGACTTCAGCCGCATCCAGTTCACGCCCGACCTGCTTCCCGCCGACCTCATCGGCACGATGATCTACAGCCAGAAGCAGGAAAAATTCACCGTGCGCAAAGGACCGCTGTTCGCCAACTTCGTGCTCGCCGACGAGATCAACCGTGCCCCCGCCAAAGTGCAGAGCGCGCTGCTCGAAGCCATGCAGGAACGCCAGGTCACCATCGGTGAAGAAACTTTCCGCCTGCCCGAGCCGTTCCTCGTTCTCGCGACGATGAACCCCATTGAGCAGGAAGGCACCTACCCGCTTCCCGAAGCGCAGGTCGACCGCTTCATGCTGAAAGTCGTCATCAAATATCCCACCCGCGAAGAAGAGCAGCGCATCATCCGCCAGCAGCTCGCGCCCAAACGCGAAGAGCCCAAGCCGATCCTGCATCCCGAAGACATCCTCCGCGCCCGCAAAGTCGTGCAGGATATTTACCTCGACGAGAAGATCGAGAAATACATCGTCGACATCGTCTTCGCCACGCGTTATCCCGGCGAATACCGCCTGCAGAAACTGGCGCCGCTCATCTCGTTCGGCGGATCGCCCCGCGCTTCCATCGCGCTCGCACAGGCGGCAAAAGCCTACGCGTTCCTGCAGCACCGCGGCTTCGTCATCCCCGATGACATCCGCGCCATCGCCTTCGACGTGCTCCGTCACCGCGTCGGCCTCACCTACGAAGCCGAAGCCGAGAACATCACCTCTGAAAACATCATTCGTGACGTGTTAAACGTAGTACAAGTACCGTAACCAACGTTGCGGAGTTGCGGGTTACGGGTTGCGAGGGTGTTTGCTCAAACATTCACAGCCGCAACGCGTAACACGTAACACGCACCTCCCGCATGGAAACTTCCGAGCTTCTCAAGAAAGTCCGCCGCATCGAGCTGAAGACCCGTGGTCTCTCCAACCAGGTGTTCTCCGGCGAATACCACAGCGCCTTCAAAGGCCGTGGCATGGCGTTTTCCGAAGTGCGCGAGTACCAGCCCGGCGACGAAGTGCGCATGATCGACTGGAACGTTACGGCGCGACTCGATCATCCGTTCGTCAAAGTATTCGAAGAAGAACGCGAGCTTACCGTGATGCTGCTTGTCGACATCAGCCGCTCCGGTTCTTTCGGAACGCACAAGCAATTCAAGCAGGACCTTGTAACGGAGCTCAGCGCGGTGCTGGCATTTTCCGCCATCAACAACAACGACAAAGCCGGTGTGATTTTCTTCAGCGACATCGTCGAGAAATTCATTCCGCCGAAAAAAGGCAAGCCGCACATCCTGCGCATCATCCGCGAATCGCTCGAAGCCGTTCCGCAGGGCAAAGGCACAAACCTCACCGCCGCGCTCGAGTATTGCACCAACGCGATCAAGAACCGCTGCGTCGTTTTCGTCATCTCCGATTTCATGACCGGCTCGTACGAAGATGCGCTCCGCATTGCCGCACGCCGCCACGATCTCATCGCGCTGCACGTGTACGATCGTCGCGAAACTGAATTGCCCGACCTCGGTCTCGTGCAAATGGCCGACAACGAAAGCGGCGACCTGCAGTGGGTCGACACGTCGAATCCCGCCGTGCGTGAGCGGTATGCGCGCGCCTCACGGGTGCACCGCCTGTGGCTCGACGATCTGTTCAAGAAGACCGGCGTCGATGCGGTTCACATCGCCACCGGCGACGATTACATCAAAACGCTCTCCGCCCTTTTCCGCAAACGCGAACGACGCTCCCGGTAATGAAACGCTGCGCCCTCCACCTGCTGTTGCTGCTTGCCGCTTTCCCGGCGCTCCTCTTCGCGCAAAAGCCCGAAGCCGAAGCCACGCTCGAACGCGACCAGATCCGTATCGGCGAACAGGTGAAGCTCCACCTGAGCGTGCATTACACCGAAGGCACGAAAAAAGCGAACGTCACCTGGCCCGACCTGCAGGGCACGCTCACCGAAGGCGTCGATATCGTCGGTGCCGATTCCGTCAAAACCGCGCTGGTCAATCGCGCATCCATCCTCTACGAACAAACGCGCAACCTCACGCTCACTTCCATCGACAGCGGCTCTTACATCATTCCGCCGATCCCGTTCGTGGTGAACAACGACACGGTTTATTCGAACGAAGTTTCGCTGTACGTCACCACGATTCCCGTCGACACGACGAAACCGATCAAAGACATCAAAGACATTTACCGCGTTCCGCCCGCGCCGCCTGAGCCCAAACAGCCCTGGCACCTGCCGCTCTGGCTGGTGATCGTTGCACTGGTCGTCGCCGCAGGCATCGTGACGCTCGTGCTCGTGTTGCGCAAAAAGAAAACGCCGGAGCCGTTGCCCGTACAACAGCGTGGTTTGCTCCCGCATGAAAAAGTGCTCGCGGAGCTCGAAGAACTGGGCCGTAAAAAGCAATGGCTGCACGGTGAATTGAAACCGTATCACGTAGCGCTCACCGGCATCATCCGCGGGTGGATCGTGGAGCGTTACCGTTTCCCCGCGCGCGAGATGACGACGAACGAGATCGTCAATCGTCTCCAACGCGAAGGCGTGAACACACAGGCGGTTTTCGAGATCGAGCGCGTGCTGCGTACCGCCGACCTGGTGAAATTCGCCAAAGCGGTTCCTGATAACGAGGAGAACGAACGCGTGCTGCAGATGGCGATGAACTTCGTGCATGCAACAGCATTATATCCGCAAGTGCCGCCGCAAATACCGACGATCCAATCATGATGAACTGGTGGGGAAATATCACATTCGCGAACCGCTGGGCGCTGTGGCTGCTGCTGCTGGTGCCCGTGTTCATCCTGTTCCTGTATTTCTTCGCAGGAAAAGGAAAACCGGTGCTTTCCCTTTCGTCGTTCCGCTATCTCCAGGGCATCCCGGTGCCGGGGCGCGTGCGCTGGCGTTTCCTGCTGTATTTCCTTCGCATCGCGGCGCTGGTGTTGCTCGTGCTCGGCTTCGCGCGACCGCAAACCGCAACGGAATTTGTTCCCGACAAAGGCCAGGGCATCGACATGATGCTGTGCATCGACATCTCGCAAAGTATGACCGGCGATATCGTGGCGCAGGGCAGCATCCCGATGGCCAAGCTCGAAGTCGCCAAGCAGGAAGCCATGCACTTCATCGATCAGCGACCGAATGACCGCATCGGCGCCGTCGTGTTTACCGGCGAAGCGTTGACGACCTGCCCGCTCACGACGGATCACAGCTCGCTGAAAATGCTCATCTCGAATGTCGAGTGCGATCCCCGGCTCGAGCAGGGAACAGCGATCGGAATGGGCCTTGCGAATGCAGTAGAACGTTTGCGCGACAGCAATGCGAAAAGCAAAGTCGTGGTGCTGCTCACCGACGGCGAAAACAACAAAGGCATGATCCAGCCGCTCGACGCCGGCCGCATTGCGAAAACCTACAACGTGCGCGTGTACACGATCGGTCTCGGCGCGCAGGGACGACAGCTCACGCCGGTCATGACGAATCCCGACGGCAGCGTCGTGCAGCAATACCGCGACGTCGACATCGACGAGAGCACGATGATGCAGATCTCCAACATTACCGGTGGAAAATACTTCCGCGCATCCGACGGCCGCAGGCTCGAAGAAGTGTACAAGGAGATCAGCCAGATGGAAAAAACCGATTTCAATACGAAGGGGCACTGGCATCACAAAGAAGAAGCCGCGCCGTTCTTCCTGCTTGCCTTGCTCCTGCTCGGCGCAGAATTCGCTTTACGTTACACCGTTTTCGACAGCCTGACATGACCTTCGATTATCCCTGGTTGCTGCTCCTCTTGCTGCTCGCCCTGCCCGGCCTGCTGCTCTGGCTGCGCTCTGCCCGGAAGCGGAAAGAACGCATCGAAAAATTCGCAGAAAGCGGTTTCGTCGATCGCCTTGTTCTCGGCAACAGCCCGAAGCTGCGGTTCTGGCATTTCCTGCTGTTCTTCGCCGGGATATTTTTCGTGATCCTCTCGATCGCAGGGCCGAAAATTGCGGGAGGAAAAGAGAAGATCAAAATTTCCGGCATCGACCTGATGATCGTGCTCGACATCTCGAACAGCATGCGCGCCAACGACATTCAGCCGAACCGTCTCGAGCGCGCGAAACTGGCGCTGCAGGACGTGATCAGCAACGTCAACGGCGACCGCGTCGGTATCGTGGTGTTTGCCGGACAGGCGTACATGAACATGCCGCTGAGCGACGATATGAACGCGGCGCAAATGGTATTGCAATCCGTTTCGCCGGAAATGATCACCGTGCAGGGAACTGCGATCGGTGATGCGATCGACCGCGCGGTGGATGCGTTTCCGCGCGATGAAGAAGACAAGAGCCGCGGTCGTGCGATCATCGTCATCTCCGACGGTGAGAACCACGAAGACGACGCCATCAAAGCGGCGCAGCGTGCCACGGAGAACGGCATTATCGTGTGCACCATCGGCATCGGAACGGCAGAAGGCAGCAGGATTCCCGAAGTCGACGACAAAGGAAATCTCACGGGTTACAAGACGGATGATCACGGTCAGGAGATCGTCACGAAGCTGAACGAGCCGTTGCTGCAGCAGGTCGCCTCCGAAGGAAGAGGCGTTTACGTGCACGCCAGCAACACCGATCTCGGCGTAGGAAAAGTGTATTCGCTGCTGCAGGGATTAAGCAAAACGACGAAAGAAACCTGGCAGTACAAGGATTTTACGCCGCTGTACCCGTGGCTGGCTGCATTGTCGATCCTGCTGCTGATCTTCGAGCCGCTGTTGCCCGAGGGAAAACGAAACGATTCGAAATGAAAACGAAACTGAACATCCGGCTGCTGTGGGCGCTGGCATCGCTCTTCGTCGTCACCACCGTGATGGCGCAGCAGAAAAAGCCGCCGGTCCGCCGTGATCCGTGGAAAAATACGCGCGATGGAAATTCGGCGTACCAGAAGAACCAATACGCCGATGCGGAAAAAAAATACCGCGAAGGCGCAGCGAAAGACACGACCAAAAACGCTGCGAATTACAACCTCGGCAATGCGCTTTACCGCCAGGGAAAATATGACCAGGCCGAAAAAGCGTATGCCGATGCGATGCTCGGGCAGAACAAAGATTCACTCGCACGCGCATGGCACAACCTCGGCAACTCGCTCGTGCAGCAGGGAAAATACCAGGAAGGTATCAACGCGTACAAGCAGGCGCTGAAGTATCATCCCGCCGATGAAGACACGCGTTACAATTTGGCGTATGCGCAGAAAAAGCTGAAGAAGCAGCAGCCTCCGCCGCAGCAGAACAAGAACCAGCAGCAGAAACAAAATCAAAAGCAGCAACAGCAAAAACAGCAGCAGCAACAACAAAAGCAACAGCAGCAAAAACAGCAGCAGCAACAAAAACAGCAACAGCAGCAACAAAAGCAGCAGGACCAGGCGATGAATCCTGACGAAGCGAAACGCATGCTGGATGCGATGAAAGACGAAGAGAAGAAAACGCGCAATCGCTTAAGCAACGAGAAAAAAGAAGGTTACCGCCGTTCCAAAGACAAAGACTGGTGAGAAGCTCCTGCTGCATACCACGGATTTTTCTTTTGCCGTTCGCGATCCTGCTGACCGGCCTTATTCCGTTGCGTGCGCAGCAGCTGAAGCTCGAAGCCGACAAGGACACGATCGGCTTTAACGAAACCGTCACCGTATCCTTATCGGGCGACATTGCAGATATCACAGCGTTCGGGGAGTTGCCGCAGAGCGATGGTTTCATCGTGACGGGACGCACGAGTAATTATTATTACAACAACGCGCTCCAGAAAATTCACATCAGCCAGACGTTCACGCTGCAGCCGTTGCGCGCCGGCAAATCCACCGTCGGGCCATGCTGGGTGCAGGCGGGAAGCAAACGCATTTTCTCCAACAGCGTCAGCATTTACGTTCGGACAAACGGCAGCAGTCCTTCGCAATCGGGGAATATGTTTCTTCGCTGCGAGCCCAGCCGGAAAAAAGTTTATCGCGGCGAACAGGTGGTGCTCACGCTGCGTTTGTACCGTCGCACCAACGACCAGATCTATCCTTCCGATCGCCCGCTGGCCAAATCATTCGATGGTTTTCTTTACGTGCCCGGCCCTTACCCAATGGACGAAGCCTACGACGACACGATGATTACCGTCAACGGCATTACGTACCAGGGCATCGTCATGTACCGCGAATTCGTTTACCCGAATACGACCGGGAAACTGAAGCTGCCTTCGTACAGCGTCACCTGCACCGTCAACACGAACCCGTATCCTACCGGCAACCCGTTAATCGATAATCTCAACAGTGTGCCGGTACAGGTCGACCTCGTGACCGACCCGGTGCCGATCGAAGTATTGCCGCTGCCGGATGACGGGAAACCGGACAGCTTCAAAGGCGACGTCGGCAATTATTCGCTGAGCGCTTCCATTGATAAAACAGAAGTGCGCGCCACCGAAGCGGTGAAGCTGAGCGTAACGGTCAACGGCGAAGGCAACATCGGTTTCGTGCAGGTCGATGCACCGAAATATCCTGATGGCGTCAGCGGGTTTGCCGGCTTCGCGACCGACAGCACCACGGTGACGAGCAACGGCGTAAGCGGCTACAAAACATTCACGTGGACGATCATCCCGCAAAAGGAAGGCGACTACGTGATCCCGGGAATGACGTTCTCGTATTACGACGTGGCGAAAAAGCAATACATCACGCTGCACACGGAAGATTTTCATTTGAAAGCCGGGCCGCCACCACCGCAGAACGACAAAACAGAGAACAATCTTCCCACCACTTTTCTCAGTGAAAAAAGCGTCGCCGTCAAATTCGGGATCATCCTGCTGACGGTGTTCACGCCGTTGCTGCTGCTGCTCTTCTTCCTGCTCAGGAAACGACGCCGCGATCGTGAACGGAAAGCCACGCAGCTCGCCGAAGAAAAAACAAAAGCGGCAGAAGAGATTCCGGAAACACCTTCGCGCAGCAGCCGCGTGAAAACGGAAACCGATCAGCTCTTCTGGCAGGCCGAACAATTCCTGCATGCCGGCAACAGTCGCGGCGCAGTGCTGAAAACGTACGAAGGGCTGCTCCTCGCTGCGAGTGAAAAGTGCGAGCTGAGCCGCGAAGAAGCCTCCGTTGCGCAATTGCGTTACCGGCTCGGCGTCAAAAAAACAGATCCGCAACAGGTTGACATGATCATCGACATGATCAATAAACTCGCGGCGTTACGCTATACGCCGGCAGCGCTTTCTCCGCAGGAAACGTACCTCCTGCTGCAGCAAACACGGGCCCTTGCGACCGGTATGGGTTTCTGAGCGACCATTTCCTGGTTCTTTTCGACAAAACCAACTGATTTCAACCCAGGTACCGGAATTTTTCTATTTTTGTTTCGGCTCACATCGACATGAAACAATTCCTGGCTTTTTTATTCTTCGCATGGTGCGGTGTTTCTGCATATGCCCAGAATGGTGCTACACCAACAAAAGGGCATAACCCCGTTGCTCCGCCCAATGCGCGCGTCTCCGATCCTATTTCCGTGCTCGATGGCAATGCGAGCCTCGGCCCCACGTACCAGTTCAGCGCCTGCGGTTTGAATTACACGACCGCTTCCGCCAAAACCGGTCAGCGATTTTCCCCTCCGGGAGTTGCGCAGCCTGCTACGTTCACCATTGCCGGCATTCCTGCCACAGCGAACATCCTGAAAGCTTTTTTCTGGATGGAAGGTTCCGGTAACGGCGCAGCGGCCACGATTACGTTCACCAACCCGTTTGCCGTTTCTTCCAATTTCGCCATGCAGCTGATCGGCACCGACCAGGACAAATGCTGGGGCTACCAGGGAACTTCCACCTATCGTACCGACGTAACGGCGCTCGTGGTCGGCAACGGCAACTACACGATCAGCGGCATTCCGACGAGCACTTCTTCGGCCAACACGAATGATATGGACGGCGGCACGCTGATGGTGATCTGGAGCGATCCGACTTCCAGCTTCCAGGGCGACATCGTCATCTGGGACGGCTGCTTCGTGGGCATCGGAACGCAGCAGAGCTACACCATCACCGGCTTCAGCGCCTGCACCGGCACCGTTTCCAACGCACGCGCCTTCATGGGCATCGGTGACCTGCAGGGATTGAACACGCCGCTCACGCTCAACAGCAATCCGCCCGTAACGATCGTCGAAGACTGGTACAACTGGGTCGACAACACTACGACGGTGACGCCCGGGCAAAACACTTCGCTCTTCGACGTGAACGCGTCCGGCGACTGTTACAACCTTTGCGTGATCGGACTTTACTGGCAATCGAACTGCAGCACCTGTTGCGCCAACCCGTTCACACTGCAGATGGATTCCGTTCCGAGCCAGTGCTCCGCCAACAACGGCACCGCCACGGCAACTCCGATCGGCGGCTCAGGCAACTTCACGTATTCCTGGAACACCGTTCCTCCGCAAAACACACAAACCGCAACGAACCTTCCTCCCGGCGTTTATACCTGCACGGTAACCGACGTCGCAGGATGTACGTTCATTGATTCGGTAACCGTTATGGGAACCGGCCAGCTTTCGGTTTCCACCCTCCAGACCAACGTGCTCTGCAACGGCGGCAACAACGGATCGGCAGTCGTAACGCCGGTTTCCGGCAATGCGCCTTACACCTACACGTGGTCGCCGAACGTGAGCACGACCGGGACGGCATCCAACCTGACCGCCGGCAATTACACCGTCGACGTCACCGACAACTTCGGTTGCACGAGCTCGTACACGTTCAACATCACCGAGCCTCCATTGGTGCCAATCATCGCGACCGGCAATGGAACGACAGCGATCTGCACCGGGTTCTCTACCGGCATTAGCGTCACGGCAAGCGGCGGAGCGCCTCCGTATGCTTACCAGTGGCTCATCAACGGCAACACGAACGATTCCATCACTGTTGCGCCGACGACCACAACCAACTATTCCGTTGTGGTAACCGATGCCTGCGGAACACCTGCCGACACGGCTGTCATTACGGTAACAGTCAACCCGCTTCCGACGATCAGCTTCTCGGGCGACCAGGTGCAGGGATGCTCACCGCTGTGCGTGAATTTCACCGCCTCTTCTACTCCAGCGCTCGCGAACGTCAGCTGGATTTTCGGTGACGGAAACACGTCTGTGCAAGCGACGCCGAACAATTGTTATCTCCTGCCGACCAGCTATTCGGTTACCGCGCACGTCACCGACGTCAACGGCTGCATCGATTCACTTACGCAGGTCAATTACATCACCGTGCATCCCGACCCGACGGCGCAATTCGGCATTCTTTCGCCGCAGCCCGCCACGCAGCTGGAATCGAACATCGCTTTCGATGACCAGAGTACCGGCGGTGATACTTGTTATTGGGATTTCGGTGACGGCAATACCCTGGTTGCGATCGGTTGCGGCGACGTCGCCAACAACTACCAGGATACCGGCGCATTCCATGTGCAGGAAATTGTCGTCAACCAATGGGGCTGTTCCGACACCATCGAATACGACGTTTACATTGTGCCGAATACTTCGCTCTACGTTCCGAACTCTTTCACGCCGAACGGTGACGGCAAGAACGATCTCTTCCTCGTGTACGGTGAATACGTCGACGATTTCCACATGATGGTTTTCGATCGCTGGGGCAACCTGATCTTCGAATCGAACGACATGCTGAAAGGCTGGAACGGGAAAGCGAACAACGGCAATGAAGTAGCGCAGATCGATACGTACGTTTGGGTGGTAACCTATGCCGAACAATACGGTGGTTATCGCCACAAAATTGTCGGCCACGTTAACCTTATCCGTTGAGTTTAACCACAACTTTTTCGAAGGACGGAACCGCGGTTTCGTCCTTTTTTTATGCCCGTTCAGCGACTCGCCGCAATACATGATCGGAATTATTTGGAAATCAGCCGCTCGCGCCTTAAATTGCGTGGTAGCAAACACCTTGCACAAAAACGCACCTGTCTAAATCCTGATTGCATGAGGCAAATTTTACGTCTCTTCCTCTTCGTCGCATTCGTTCTCCCGTGGAATTTTTCATTCGGGCAAACGGTCACTACGACCACTGTCGGATGTCCCGGCGTTCCCGGCGCCTGCGGCTATCATCCTTCGACGACGAACTCTTCGACTGCACGCCAGAGCCCGCCCATGTCGCCGCAAAACGGTAACGGCACGCTCGGTGTGATCTACGACCAGGCGAAATGCGGACTTGATTACACTTCCGCGTCACAACGTCTCGGTAAACGATTTTCTCCGGCGGGCGTCAACCAGCCTGCACCGTTCGTTATCTCGGGCATTCCTGCCTGCGCCACGATCGAGAAAGCGTATCTCTGGGCGGAAGGTTCCGGCAACGGCGCTGCGCAAACGGCAACCGTCAACGGACCGCTCGGCGCTGCGAACTACCCGATGACGATCGTCGGACAGGGCCCGGACAAATGCTGGGGCTACAGCGGAACGTACACCTATCGCGCGGACGTGACGGCTTCCGTCAATGGTAACGGCACGTACAACATCAGCGGCATTCTCACCAACCCGCCGACATCCGGCAACGACATGGACGGCGCCACACTTGTCGTCATCTGGAGCCAGCCTTCCGCCGCCTGGCAGGGACGCATTGTCATTGCAGACGGCGCTTTCGTCGTGAATGGCGGTACCGCAACTTACAACATGCCGATCTCCCCGGCGGTTTGCGGCGCAACCACCAACGCCCGTGCCTTCTGCGGCCTCGGTGATATTCAAATGGCCGTTTCGTCGCTCACGCTGAACGGCACCAACGACCCGATCACCTGGAACTGGAGGAACTTCGAGCAGGTGAACACGACGGTTGCAGCAGGACAAGGCACATCCGCATTCGTCTGTAACACCGGCGGTGACTGTTTCAACATGTGCATAGCGGGTCTTTACTTCCGAACGACCACCTGCGCCGTTTGTCCGACGACGACTGCATTTACCGTAACACCTACATCCACACCCGCCAGCTGCTCGGCCTGTAACGGCACTGCATCGGTCACCGTTTCTCCTGCCGGCGCATACAGCTACAACTGGTCACCGGCACCGGGCGCAGGACAAGGCACCTCGAGCGTTTCCGGTTTGTGCGCGGGCGTGTATACCGTCACTGTTACTACTTCCTGCTCGACGGTAACCGCCACGGTGAACGTCGTCACTTCAGGCGGCAGCATCACGGTTGCCAATACCGCGCAAACGAACGTGAACTGTAACGCCGCCTGCAACGGCTCTGCGACAATCAACGCTTCGGGAGGAACTTCGCCGTATACCTTCACGTGGTCGCCATCGGTAACGAACTCTACGGTCGGCAGCACGAACACAGGCTCCAACATTTGCGCAGGAACTTACACCGTTACAGGAACTGACGCAACAGGATGTTCGGGAACATTAGTCGTGACGGTCACGCAACCCCAGGCCATCACTTTCACACAATCACAAACCAACGCTTCCTGTAATGGCGGATGTAACGGAACTGCTTCAGTCGTCGCTTCCGGCGGCTCGGGCTCGTTCACTTACAACTGGTCGCCGGCCCCGGGTGGTGGACAAGGCACCGCCAACGCGACCGGCCTTTGCGCGGGCACTTACACCTGCACGATCGCCGACGCTGCCGCACCGACCTGCACGACTACGGCAACATTCAACATCACGCAACCGTCACCGATCTCCGCAACGTCCACCTTCACTGCTGCGACCTGCGGCAACTCGAACGGCTCGGCTTCGGTAACCGCATCCGGCGGCGCAGGTGGTTACTCGTACAACTGGTCACCCGCTCCGGGCGGCGGACAAGGCACGAACACCGCAACCGGCATTCCGCAGGGCACGTACA
>CAMLEF010000073.1 GCA_946478675.1 uncultured Flavobacteriales bacterium
CGCTGCCGACTATTCCGCGAAATACGCCACCGATGGTTTTGCTGCCGCTGAAGAATTGACGGAAGAAATTCGCCAACGTCTCGAAGAACAGATGATCCACACGACCGATGCGGAAACTGACCGGCTCGTGGGTTACATCGAAAAATTGTACAAACACGAGCTGTTGCAGAATCTCGGCATTGACAAAGACGATAAGCCGGCGGAATTCAGCCTGACGAAACGCATCGTGGAAACGGTCAACTATTTCCGCGAAAAAGATCCGTCGCGTGTGGAGCGCATTTCACTCGACATCAAAAGTTATTTCTGGAAACTGGAAGAATTGGGGTTGAGTGATCGTGCGGTGCGCGGCGGTTCCGGTCGCTCGCGGTTGTGGATGCGCAGCCTGCGCGATTTTCTTTTCATCGTGCTCGGCTTCCCGGTGTATGTGTACGGATTGCTGCACAATTACCTGCCGTTCATTCTCGCTTCGGTACTTTCGAAAAAGCTGGTGAAGCAAAAGGAATTCCAGGGAGCGATCGGCGCTGCGGCGGGAATGGTATTTTATTTATTCTGGTACCTCGCGCTCGGATTTACCAGCTGGCATTATTTCCATACGCTCGGTTTCTCACGCCATCCCGGCTGGATGTTCCTGCTGTATTTCGTGAGCTGGCCGGCTTCGGGATTGTTTGCGTGGTTTTATTACCGGACGGTAAAATACATCAGCAGTCGCTGGCTGATGATCTCGCTTTTCTTCAAACGAACGGCGCTCATCGCCGACTTAGTGATGCAGCGCGAAGCCATCATTCGAGAATTCGGACAGGCGGTGAAAGACCGCAACGCCATTCTTCAGGATTGAAGTGCGGCAGCTTTCTTTTTTCTTCCAAGCAAGAATAACAGCAGCAGGCAGAGTAAATGCAGCAGCACGATCGCGAGTGTAGAGTCCGCATACGTTTTCAGCGGCGAAAAAAAGAAGAGCGCGCCGAGAATGATCGGCAACCCGAACGTCAATGCTGCGCCCATGTGACGATCGCTGCGAAGCTGGTTGATGAGCAGCCGCGATAAATTCGGCAGGCTCGATTGCAGCAGGAAGATGCCGGTGCACAAGAGCGGAATATTCTGGCGATTGAAGCTCAGCAACGGCAGGGAAAGCGACAATGCCCAGATGCTTTGTCGACGATGACCGATCCTGTCGCCGAGAAATCCGCCGGTGATCTTTCCCGCCATCGCAGCTATTGCTACCGGCAGCAAAATGTCGTAGCGGTTTTCATACAGCAGCTGGAATACATCCCAGATCGCCGAGCGCAACGAAATGACCGCAAGCAACACGATCATGATCACGTCGTGGCGATCGGCGCCGGATTTTTCTTCGGGAGCTTCGGCTGCTGCAGAAAATCTCAGGAAGAACGTCGCAACAGCAAGCACCGCACATCCCGCAATGCCGGTCCACATCAGATCATAATGAATGAACGCCAGCCAGCCGCCGAGGATCAATCCTATCACGCCGGGCGCTGCGAAAATTCCGAGTGCGGAAGCTTGTTTTTCATTTGCGCTGCTTTCGTGTCCGCCGATGACGTGAATGATCATCGAGGAAAACGCAACGAGCCATACCGAAAGCTGGTAATTGGAATGCAACAACAACATTCCTCCTGCAAGAAAAGCATAACACAGCAGCAGCCAGAATTTCGGAAACGGCTTGTACTTCGCCAGTACGGCAAACACCATTTGTCCGCCGAAAGCGATGAGGTTGTAAATGAAAATCGCCATGCCCGCATCGAAGAGCGGAAGCCCCATCGAAACGAGATTGCCGAGGATATATCCCGCGATGCAATCGTTCAGCCCGTGACCGGCAGCAAGAACGGCTATCTTTTTCATCAGCGGATAGCAAGAAGGATCAGACCCAGCAAAATGTAAGACGCCACGTTCATCACGAGGTTCGCCAGCATGATTTTTTTGAACGGCCGCTCTTTGTTTATTAAAACAAGAAACAAACCTTCGCTGATCAGTGTGAGAAGAAATAAAATGCCGAACAGCACATAACCATTCATAACGGTGCGGCCAGCAAGGCTCATCGTAATAATGCCTAGTACCAGCGACACGATATTCGCCAGCATCGCATCACGCAGGCAACGTTTGAAAACGTTATAACCGAATGCAAAAAGGATCCAGCCTTCAAGGAAGATGATCGCCACCATGAACAGGATCATCACCACCGGGATGATGAGCAGGAATGCTCCGCCGGCATCGAGCAAAATGAGAGGGTTGTGCATTCCGCTAAGCTACGAAATGCGTCGCCTTTACTTCCGGTAAATTCCGCTGAAGCTCACGCAGTCCGGGTCGTGCTTAAAGCCCTGTTCGGAAACTTCGACCTGTCCGTTCTTCAGTGTGAAGCTGATCACGAGATCGTCTTTCTTGTAAGTAGCGGAAACCGGCGTGATCACGGCAGCGTCGCCTTTAAATCCTTCGTGGCAGGGAGCGGCTTCCTGCATGAACTCGAAATGCAATTGGGCGAGCGCCTGGCTGTAGCTTACGATCTTCAGCGTTTTGCCGAACTCATCGTGGTACGTTCCTTCCCAATTCTGGAACGGCGAATAATAGCTGTTGAGACCCGTGCATTTATCGACGTGGCTCTGGTGATTGACGTTGTATTGGTGAGGGGTGCATCCCAGGCTGAGCAGCAACATTCCAACAAACACGATTCTGGTATACATGGTCATTCGTTGTTTAAATCCTGAATCAAAATTACAGGAGCGAACGACGGGGAATTTCAGAATTCGTTGGGTGTGGAAGGTGTGTCGATGTTTTGTAAAAACACCGGAATCATTTGTGCTTAACGTCGAGGAGAAAAGCTGAAGAGTCTTTCAGTAACGAATCCGATACTCGTAACAGGCTGTCAACATCCAATGATTTCATTGCACTGTCCATCATTATATCCGCATGCACAATTTCAGCCGAAATCGAAAGGGCTTTCAGGTAATCCTCCACCTGTTGTTGATTGAAGTGGTTTTTACGGACAACTGTTTCAAGATCGTCGGATGTGAGGACGTTTATCATTGAATCTCCGCCGGGGATCGCGCCTGAATTGAATGTAGAGGGATGGGAAAGAATGGTTCTCCGGTAGGTCTCGTAACGTGAAGTCTGTTCACGTGTCGGCAGTTTGCTGCAAGACACAATGACAGAAAGAATGAAAAGACAGAGCAGAATACGCATCGTGCAAAAATGAAAAAAAGAGCGAAGTCCCCTCCGCTCTTTGCATTCGTATTTTCTGCGTTCACCGGTCACGTGCAACACGCACCAACGCAACTTTTTTAGTTATTCAGCATCACCGGCATCACCAGCATCAGCGTGTCTTCCGCTTCGGTGTGCTTGGCGACCGGGAGCAGGATGCCCGCACGGTTCGGCGCCGACATCTCGATCATCGCTTCGTCGCTGCCGATGTTGGTCAGCATTTCCGCGAGGAACTTCGAGTTGAAGCCGATCTCCATGTCGTCGCCCGCATACGCGCAGGTGAGGCGCTCGGAAGCTTCGTTGGAGAAGTCGAGGTCTTCCGCCGAAATGTTCAGCTCGCTGCCGGCGATTTTCAGGCGGACCTGGTGCGTCGTCTTGTTGGCGAAGATGGACACGCGGCGGATGGAACCGAGCAGCGCGTTCGTATCGATGGTGAGCTTGTTCGGGTTGTTTTTCGGGATAACCGCTTCGTAGTTCGGATATTTTCCGTCGATGAGGCGGCACACGAGCGTCGAGCCGACCGAGCCGTCCGGAGCGATGCCCCAGGTGAAGCGCGCGTTGGTCGCGTTGTATTCCACACGAACAATGCCTTCTACGCCGCCGAGCACGTTCTTCAGCAGGTTGAGCGGCTTGCGCGGCAGGATGAACGATGCGCTGCCGGATGATTTGATGTCGCTGCGGCGGTAGCGGACCAGCTTGTGCGCATCGGTCGCAACGAACGTGGTGCTGTCGGGCGAGAACTGCACGAACACGCCGGACATCACCGGGCGGAGCTCGTCGTTACCCGCAGCGAAAAGCGTTTTGGAGATCGCGCGGCCGAGCACCGAAGCGTCGATCTCGATGGACTGGCCATTGTCGACCGTCGGGGCTTTCGGGAATTCGTCGCCGTTTTGGCCGGTGATTTTGTACTTGCCGTAATCCGAAGAGATCTCGATCGCGTAACGTTTTTTGTCGATCGAGAAGGTGAGCGGTTGCTCGGGGAAAGTCTTGAGCGTATCGATCAGCAGTTTCGCCGGCACAGCGACGTTACCCGAATCTTTCGACTCGACGGTAAGGTGCGTGTTGATCGTCGTCTCCAGGTCGGAAGCGGAAATCGTCAGGGAACCTTTGTCGATCTCGAACAGGAAATTATCGAGGATCGGCAGGGTATTGGTAGAATTCAGGACGCCGCTGAGCATCTGGAGCTGCTTGAGCAGGGAAGAGCTGGATACAATGAATTTCATAGCAAAAGGGTCGGTATAAACCGTTAGTTACAACGCAAAATTATCCCTTTTGACCGCGGCGCCTGTACAGCAAAAACCAACTTTTGAACGACTTTTTAACAGGGGGTGCGAATTACGAATCAATACGAATATACGAATCCGCGAATGAGCAGCGAATCGGCATTAAATGCCTGATTTTCCCATTCGTATATTCGTATATTCGTAACTATTCGTAATTCGTAACCCCCACCTCATTTAGCAGGTACCGTTCTGCTTCTGCCCGGCAGGAAATAAGACGGCGTCTGCAGCAGCTTTCCGAAGACGTAATACTGCACGATCACGAAATCTTTTCCGTTGTTCACCGTCGCGAACATTTTATCCGGATCGTAGAACGGGGGAGCGGCGGCCGTCGTGTCGTCCGGCATGAAACCGTCGTTCTGCTTCAGGTACATCACCACTTCGTTTTTGTTGTTCGAAGCGTCGGTGACGATGATGCGGTGCGCGGGCGCGGAATGCAGGATCGAGTCGCGTTTCGCAGCGGGCAATGCCGTTTCGAAATTCTCGAAGCCGATCATGTTGAAGTAAGAGATGAACTGCTTCACCGCCAGCGTATCGAACGGCAGCGGCTGACCGGAAAGTGTCTGCAATCCGAATTTGGTGCTGCCCGGCGACTGCGTAACGATGAACGACTGGTCGGGCTGGCCAGTGTGCTCCACGCGGATGGAACGGATGTCGGGCACGAAATAACGGAACGCCGTGCGGTCGCGCCATTCGGATTCCTGCGTGAAATAACGCGGCGTGAGATAACCGTTGAAACCTTTGATCTCGATCTCGAATGGTTCGGTGGAATTCACCGGCTCGGAGGGATCGGAGATGTCGGAAAGCAGCATGTAGGTGCCCATCATGTCCGGCGATTCGGAACCGACGTAATACATTTTCACGAGCTTGTCACCCGCGTAAATTTCGCATTTGACGGCGCCGGTCGCGAGTTGCTTGATGATGCCTTCGCGCGATTTCAGGCTGACGGGCTGGCGGATGGAAATGTCGTGGATCGTCGTGAGCAAAACTTTGACGGCATCGGGACGCGCCTGGTATTTGCCGTTGATCTTCCAGGTGTTGTCCGGCTGGCGCGTGAGCTCAGCGGTCTTCCCGGTTTTGTCGGCGAGAAAGATCTTGGTGACGGCAGCCGTGTCGGTGTACGCAAAATCCCGCAGCTCGCGCGAAACAGAACTTTTGTCGCGGTGCGTGATCAGCCAGAAAGCAATTCCGCCGAGGACAAGAACGATGATCAGTGCAATGGTGTTGCGCTTCATAAGCAATGTACAACTGGTGAAAGGGGATATTGTACGGAACAAATATCGTGATCACGCGGGAAGAATCGCCGAAAAACTTTTTCGCGGAACGTTTCCTCCGTTATCCGGTCGTTCCGTTCCGTTCCGCGGCTTTTTTCTTCCTGCGGCGAACGAATGCCTGGTGGAGCGAATGCAGGATGATCAATGCAAGGAAAAAGACCAGCGCCGCCCATCCCAGCGAATGATGCAGGAAAAGATAATCGAGCACCGCCATGATCACCGCACTGATCCAGGTGGCGAGCGCAGGGAAACCGATGCTGTAAATGTCGATGCCGCGTTTTCCCTGTACGTAACGGCGACGACGCAGGAAAAGAATCACGAAGCCCATCACGATCACGAAAAGCACCGGGCCGAGAATGTTGATCATTTGCCATTTCAGGCGATGATCGCGCACTTTCACCTTGTCGAGCAAACGCAGGCGCACCTCGCGCGAACGAAGCGTCAGCATGCCTTTGTCGTCGCAGAGATAGTTCATGCAGTTGACGAGAAGCGTTTTGTTTGCGTAAAGACGCGGCTGGCCCTGTGCGTCGAGGTTCTGGCGGTTCAGCAGGTCCATGCCCAGTTTGAGCGCACGCAAACCGTTCTGGTCGCGCACGACAGGATTCCGCGCCACGTCACCGTCGCCGATGACGATGATCTTCGATTCGTGCAGCGAATGATCCTTGTAACCGATCTGTGAAACTTCCGCGAGCTTGCCGGGAAGGATCTGGTTCTTGAAAAGCGAATTGAACGAACCTTCGAGAAGTACAGCCACCGGCTGGTCCGGTTTGTCGAAGCTGCGCGGATCGCGTTTGATCATGCCCATGCGCAGGTCGAGCGGCTGCGGCGTGCGCAGGAAACGGGATTTGTCCGACGATTTGATGAGGATCGTTTTCTTCACGCCCGGCGATGTTTCAACGGTATCGACGGTGCTGAGGAAATCGAACTTGATGTTGTCGAGGTTGCGGACGATCGGGTTTTGCTCCCGCGGCTGGATCGTCGGGCAATAATACCAGGGCAATGACATGAACTGGTTCTGCTTGCCGACGGGCACCACGAGGTTCGCGCAATAATAATCTTCCACGATCGTGCTGTTCAGTCGCGCGCCGTAACGGAAGAGCATGTCTTCAAGGCCGAGCTTCCGCGGCAACGCCATCGTATGCCCGGTCATCGCGAGACTGTCGACGCTGACGTACACGGGATCGACGAGGAACAGCGCTTTTCCGCCGTACATGATATACTGGTCGAGCACGAAGCGTTCGTAAGGCGTGAATGTCGAATCGGGACCGGCGACGAGCACGGCGGAATATTTCGTGCGCACCTGGTCGGCTTTCTGCATCGTGTCGAGGAATGCATCCTGGTTGGAGTGGAAGTTGACGAAATCCACTTCGTAATATTCGCGCAATGCATGAGCGAGGTCGGCCAGCTCGAGCGTGTCGGGTTCTCCGTGTCCCTGCGTGATGGCGATGTGCGCCTTCTCTTTCATCTGCAGCTTGCGGATCGCATTCGACATCTCGTATTCCAGCGATTCGACGTCGTGGTTGAGCGCTTCCTGCCCGGATTCGGCAGACGACGTATGCTTCAGCGGGATGATCACTTTCTTATCGCCGATCGTCGCGACCGCCCACGGATAAATTTTCTGCTGCGTCAGCGCGGTGCCGCCTTCATCGCCCAGCACGGGATACTGCGGAAGCAATCCCTGCGATTCGAGCTGTTCCTGGAACTTCGCGCGCTTTTCCGGATCCGGGTCGTCGTTCGGGTCGATGAATTCGTACTGGATCTTGTCGCCGCCGTACGCACGGAATTCATCCAGCATGATGCGCGTTTCATCACGAAGACGTTTGTAATCGCCTGCGCCCTGCGGGAAATCACCGTCGAGATATACTTTGAAATAGACGCGGTCGTCCAGCTGCTGCAGCATATCCTTCGTGGTTTCCGCGAGCGTGTACCGTTTTTCGGCGGTGAGGTCGAAGCGATGGAAGAAATACTGCGAGAGCACATTGAACAGCACGAGGATCGCCAGCCCCAGCACGAGGTTGATGAGATCGGATCGTTTGTTTTTATTCTTGTTGTTCATTGTGCGGAAAGATCACGCCGTCGTGCTCACCATTTACGGCTTTCGAGAACGGTTTTGGTCAGCAGGATGAAGAGAGCGTTCAGGCTTAAGAAGTAGGTGATGTCGCGTGTATCGACGACGCCGCGGCTGAGCGAATTGTAATGCTCGTTGATGCCGAGCGCCTGGATGAACGTGTCGGCTTTTCCGAACAGCGAAAGCGAGCTGATCTGCTCGAAGCCGATATAGCAGAAGAAACAAAGGGCCAGCGCAAGAATGAAGGAGATGATCTGGTTGTCGGTGAGCGACGAAGCGAAAATGCCGATGGAAACGAACGAAGAGCCGAGCAGCAGCAATCCGAAGTACGAGCCCCAGGTGCCGCCGGAATCGATATTGCCGATGGGGCTGCCGAGACGGTAAACGCTGTAATAATAAACGAGCGTCGGCAGCAGCGAAAAGAGCACGAGGATAAAACCGGCCGCATATTTCGCGATGATGATCTGAAGATCGGTAAGCGGGCGGGTGAGGAGCAGCTCGATCGTTCCCGATTTTTTCTCGTCGGCAAACGAACGCATCGTAATGGCCGGGATCAGGAAGAGAAACACCCACGGCGCAATCGCAAACAGCGTGTCGATGTTCGAGTAGCCGTTGTCGAGCACATTCGAGCCGCCACGGATGATCCACATGAACAGGCTGATCGCCAACAGGAAGACGACGATCACGATATACCCGATCAACGAACTGAGGAAGCTCCGGATTTCTTTAACGAAGAGTGAATACATACTGTGGTCGGGGACGGTTCAAAAGTAACGATTGCCCGCTGACTTTGTTTTCGTGGAGGAAGAAGCTTTTAACATCCTTTTGCACAATTGGTGCGGATGGTTGCGGGTTGCGTGTTGCGAGGGTGCGGAGTTGCGGGTGAAAGAAATGGAAGAGGTAAATGGGAACGGTCAGCAATTGAATGATGCGGTTGGTTGGGTTGGTTGGTTGGTTGGTTGGTTGGTTCAGCCCGTTCGAGCGGAGTCGAGAACCTGTTTCATTTTAATGCTACAGGTTCTCGACTTCGCTCGAACAAACGGATAAAAACAAATTGTTGCAGAGATTTTCCTCTTCCAACTTAACCAACCCAACCAACTCTTCAACCTTTTCCATGTGACTGCTGCATTCCCTGCCACCGCAATCCCCCGCACCCCCGCACCTCCGCACCTCCGCACCCCCGCACCTCTTTTTGCACTTTACCTGAAAATGAAGAACTTCGGCGGCCATTCACCATTCTCCTATGCTCGTTTTAAAATTCGGAGGTACTTCCGTCGGCAGCGCGGAACGCATGAAGGCGCTCGTACCGCTCATTACCGGCGGCAAGCCGAAGATCGTCGTGCTCTCGGCGATGTCGGGGACCACCAACAGCCTCGTTGAAATTGCGACTGCGCTTTATGCGAAAGACCACGGCAAAGCCCGTTCGCTGATCGAAGCGCTCGAGAAGAAATACCGGGCGGTAGTCGATGAGCTGTACAACACCGGCGACGGTAAGCTGAAAGGACACGAGCTGGTGACGCATCATTTCGAATACCTCAGCAGCTTCACGATCGATCTTTTTACAGCGAACGAAGAAAAAGCGATCCTCGCGCAGGGCGAATTGCTGTCGACGGCGCTGGTGCAATTTTATCTCGAAGAGCTCGGAAAAAAATCGGCGCTGTTGCCGGCGCTCAACTTCATGCGCATCGACGAGAACGATGAGCCCGATCTCGAGTACATCGAAAAACATATGAAGGAAGAGCTCGCGAAATATCCCGGCGTCGAGCTGTTCATCACGCAGGGCTACATCTGCCGCAATTCCTTTGGCGAGATCGACAACCTCAAGCGCGGCGGCAGCGATTATACGGCGACACTCGTCGGTGCGGCTTTGCATGCCGAGGAAGTGCAGATATGGACCGACATCGACGGCATGCACAACAACGATCCGCGCATCGTCGACAAAACGTTCCCGATTCACGAGCTCACGTTCGACGAAGCAGCCGAGCTCGCGTATTTCGGCGCGAAAATCCTGCACCCGACCTGCGTGCTGCCTGCGCAGAAACGGAACGTGCCCGTCGCCCTGCTGAACACGATGCAACCCGAAGCGAAAGGCACCATCATCGGCGGCGTGACCGTCGGCGATCGCATTACGGCGATCGCTGCGAAAGACGGCATTGCAGCCATCAAGATCCGCTCGGCGCGAATGCTGCTGGCGTATGGTTTCCTGCGCTCCGTTTTCGAAGTGTTCGAACGCTACAAAACACCGATCGACATGATCACGACTTCGGAAGTTGCCGTGTCCGTCACGATCGATAACCTGAAGCATCTCGATGAAATTACCGAAGAGCTGAAAAGCTTCGGCACCGTGGAAGTCGACAAAGACCAGACGATCGTCTGCATCGTCGGCACGTTCGGCAAAGACAAACAGGGTTACGCTTCCCGTGTTTTCGATGCGCTGAAGAACATCCCGATCCGGATGATCTCCTACGGCGGCAGTGAGAACAACATTTCCATCCTCGTCGACACCACGCGCAAAAAAGAAACGCTGCAGGCGCTCAATAAAGGATTGTTCAATTTATAACCACCGCGAGGCCTCTGCGTTCTCTGCGCCTCTGCGGCAATTTTACCATGTTCACGCAACAACGCCTTTCTCAACTCCAGCAGCGCCCGACGCCGTTCTATGTTTACGACCTCGGACTGCTCGATCGCACACTCGTTGCCGCCAAAGCAGCTTCGGCGCCACACGACTATCACGTTCATTATGCGTTGAAGGCGAATTCCAACCCGGAAATTCTTTCGCACATCCGCAAGGCCGGCTTCGGCGCCGATTGTGTCAGCGGCAATGAAGTGAAACGCGCGGTGGAGACGGGCTTTGATAAAGAAGCGATCGTTTTTGCCGGCGTTGGAAAAAGCGATGCCGAGATCCGTTATGCGCTGGAGCAGGAAATTTTCTGCTTCAACTGCGAATCGCTGCCGGAGCTCGAAGTGATCGACCAGCTGGCGCGCGCAATGGGCAAGAAGGCGCGTGTGGCGTTGCGCATCAACCCGAACGTCAAAGCGAACACGCATCATTACATCACCACCGGTCTCGAAGAAAATAAATTCGGCATCAGCATCCACGAATTGCCGGCGGTGATCGAAGCGATGAATGATCTTTCGCATCTTCAGTTGATCGGGCTGCATTTTCATATCGGTTCGCAGATCACGGACCTTTCTGTTTTCCGCTCGCTGTGCATGCGCGTGAACGAATTGCAGGAATGGTTTGCTTCACGTCGCATTCCGCTGCAGCATATCAACGTCGGCGGAGGACTCGGCGTCAATTATCACGAACCGGATCAAGAAGCGGTCCCGGATTTCGAATCGTTCTTCGGCATCTTCGCGAAATTTCTCGAAGTGCGTTCCGGGCAACAGGTGCATTTCGAATTAGGCCGTGCTTTCGTGGCGCAATGCGGTTCGCTCATCTCGCGCGTGCTTTACGTGAAGAAAGGCGTACAAACGAATTTCGCGATCCTCGACGCGGGCATGACGGAGCTTATTCGTCCCGCGCTCTACCAGGCGTATCACAAAGTCGAAAACCTCACGCCTTCGCCCGGCGCAACCATTTCGCGTTACGACGTGGTCGGACCGGTTTGCGAATCGTCGGATTGTTTCGGCAAAGCGATGGATCTTCCCGAAGTAAAACGCGGCGATCTTGTCGCCATTCGCACGGCCGGCGCTTACGGTGAAGTGATGATGAGCCGCTACAACCTGCGTGAGGCGGAAGCGACGCTGTACTGGTAATCGCTGCAAAACGTGCGCGAAATCTGCAGGCTTGCCGGACGGAATGCGTAAGTTTATTTCGTGAATCCCTTCCGTAACCTCGCTGCTGTTTTCCTGCTGATCCTCGTTTCTTCTTTTGTTTCGAAAGAGAAAAAGACTGCTGTTTCTCCTTACGATCCGGCGCATTTATTTTCCGTGGAAGAATTGCAGGAAGATTTCCGCGTGCTTCGTCATGACATCGAAAAGCGGCAGCCGAATTTGTACCTCTATACGTCCAAAACGCAGATGGATGCTGCATTCGACAGCCTCTACAACGCGATTGACCGGCCGATGAATTTTTACGAATTCTACGCGCACATTACCGTAATTGAATCGTTCATCAAAGACGGGCATAACCTGATCGCACCGGGAGAGGCCGCAGGGAAATACAACGACCGGCACGCCGTTTATTTTCCGCTGCACGTGAGCTACATCAACGGCCGGCTGTATTCCGATATGAATTACACGAAGGATACGACGCTGTACGACGGTGCGCAGGTGCTTTCCATCAACGGCAAAAGCGCCGACGACATCCACGACTTTTATGCGCTGCGCATGGTGCGTGACGGTTATAACCAGACGCTGCCCGACTGGATCATCACGGTGTATTTCCGCGGCTTTTATTCTTTTTTCACCGGTTTTAAAGAAACCTACACGATCGATTTTGCCGGGCGTGACGGCTCGCCGAAAAAAGTTTCGTTGCCGGCATTGCCGATCGACACGATCCTGTCGGCATGGCGTAAAAAATACCCGGCGAGAATAGCATCGCAACGGAAACGGCTGGGCCTTCACCTGCGTTTCGATTCCATTCCCGGCACCGCGGTGCTGACGGTGCAAAGCTTTGACGAAAACCTCCTGAAAAAAGGATACCATCAGCATTTCAGGCGCGTCATGAAAAAATTCTTCGCGCAGATCGATTCGTCGAAGTGCGAAACGCTGGTGCTCGACGTGCGTGATAATGGCGGCGGCGACCCGGCTTTGTCCGCCTGGCTGCTGCAGCAGGTGATGGATCAGCCGTTCGTATATGCAGAAGACTGCCGTCGCACGCGGCGCATTCCCGTTCGTGCCCGCAAGGAACGGCTCACGCGGTGCCGCATGCCCGGCTTCGGAAGAGGAACATTCCACCCGGCGAAGCAGGCCTTCCGCGGAAAACTGATCGTGCTTATCAACGGCGGCAGCTTTTCAGCAACGGGCGAGCTGGCTTCGGTGCTGTCGCGTTACAAGCGTGCTGTTTTCGTTGGCGAAGAAACCGGCGGCAATAATGTGATCTGCGGCGGCACCATGTTCCGGCATCGCGCGACGCTTCCGCATACACGTATCGTTTGCCTGACCGGGACGGAAGCGACCGTGCTGCGCGATTTAGCGACGAACACGGGCCACGGTACGATGCCGGACTGGCCGGCAGTTAATTCGATCGACGATATTGTAGCGAACAGGGATGCGGTGATGGAATTTGCGCTCGGGCTGGCACGGCAAAAACAATAGCGGCAGGCTCCATTCACCCGCCCAAACCGGCCTTTCATCCGGTCGAATTCCCGGTTCAGCCAAGAGACGGATTACCATTGCGATTATTCCGTAAAATTGCCGTCCACACACCGAATTCGCATTTCATGAAAAAGTACTCCCTGCTTGCCGCGGCTCTCCTGATCGGCAGCACCGCATTCGCACAGTTCGTCGGCAACGGCGCTGTGACCGGCCACCGCACTTACATCGATGATGCGGCCTGGGCTCCGCGCGAGCATAACGTCGACTTCCAGCACATGACGCTCGAAGTTTCTTTCGACGTGAAGCAAGGTCTTGTCAAAGGAAAAGTCACGCATCGTTTTTCACCGCTGCGCGACCAGGTGGATTCCATCTGGGTCGATGGTCCCGGCATCCGCATCCTGGAAGCTTCCGTCAATGGAAAACAGGCGACGTACCACACGCAGCCCGACGGTTCCTGGATCAAAATGCCGTCGACGCTGAAGTATAACGAGAAGGATTCGATGACGATCGTTTACGAAGCAAACCCGCGTCACGGTTTGTACTTTATCGGCTGGAACGATCCTGCAGGACTTTGCCGCAAGCAGATCTGGAGCCAGGGACAGGGCATCGACAACCGCAACTGGATCCCGTTCTACGACGAGATGAACGACAAAATCACGACGGATATGATCGTGACGTTTGATAAGCAATACAAAGTGCTTTCCAACGGCGTGAAGCTTTCGGAAAAAGAAAACAAAGACGGCACGAAGACGTGGCATTACCAGCTGAACAAGCCGTATGCGCCGTATCTCGTGATGCTCGGTATCGGTGATTACAACATCGACGACCGCAAATCGAAATCCGGTGTGCCGCTGCATCTTTATTATTATCCCGATTGGAAAGATCGTGTCGGCGCTACTTACCAGTACAGCGAGCAGATGATCGATTTCTACGAATCGGAGATCGGCGTGAAATATCCGTGGCCTTCGTATTCGCAGATCCCCGTACAGGAATTCATGTACGGCGCGATGGAGAACGTGACCGCGACGGTGTACGGCGATTTTCTTTTCGTCGATGAGCGCGCAAACTGGGACCGTGGCTACGTGAGCGTGAATGCGCACGAGCTCGCGCACCAGTGGTTCGGCGATTATGTAACGGCGAAGAGCGATGCGCACCACTGGCTGCAGGAAAGCTTCGCGACGTATTACGACCAGCTGTTCGAACGCAGCCTTTGGGGCGAAGATCATTTCAACTGGCTGCGCCGCGACGCTCAGAATGCTGCGCTTGCTGAAGGTGCGAAGAACGATCTCCCGATCGCGCACAGCCAGGCCGGTTCCGCACGTCATTACCCGAAAGGCGCATTCGTGCTGAACATGCTCAAGTATGTCGTCGGCGGACGTGACGCTTACAACCGCGCGATCAAATTGTATCTCGGCCAGCACGCGTACAGCAACGTTATTTCCGAAGACCTGCTTTCCGCTTTCCACGAGTCCACCGGCATGTCGCTGAACTGGTTCTGGGATGAATGGATCTACAAAGGCGGCGAGCCGGAGTACAACGTTTCCGTCAATGATTATTCCGATAACGGTTCTGCAAAACGTTTCACCCGTTTCAACGTGCAGCAGGTGCAGCAGCGCGGACAGGATGTCGGTCTCTTCAAAATGCCGATCTGGTTCGAAGTGCATTACACCGACGGCACGATGGATCACGTGCAGCAGTGGATCGAAGCGGAAACCGAAGTGGTTGATGTTCCGAACCCGGCTGCGAAAAAAATCGCTTACGTGCTGTTCGATCCGAACAACGAAGTATTGAAGAAAGTGCATTTCGAGAAACCTTTCGAATGGCTGAAGAACCAGGCGACGGGCGCTGCGAGCATTCTCGACCGTTACGATGCGCTGGTGGCGATGCGTGGAATTGCACTCGACAAGAAACGTGAATTGCT